>CAISDD010000408.1 GCA_903883985.1 uncultured Pseudomonadota bacterium
ACGTACTCACAGTTGGATGAATCGCTTTCGTCGGATACTCGTTCGATGGGAGAAACTTCCCGAAACTTTTATTGCCATGTTGCACCTCGCCTGCGGCATCATCACTTGGCGCGCAACCGGCCTACTGAAATAGACTCTAAGCTTCTTGAAGCCAACTCATATGATGATGGAGGCACAGTGGCTTATGTCTCCAAGGATTCAAATAATCAATTATTTGAATTTTGCATTGACCATAGGCTAATGACGTCGACGCTCAATTCCTTTTATCTATACGCTAAGCATCCAAACGGGAAGGCCGCCAGACTTCTCAAGAAGGGAAGTCAAGAGGAAAGAGATTTCGCCAGGCAACTTAAGTTGTCGCTCGACATTCAATTCGGTACTGATGTACAAGGGACAGTCCTGGAAAAGCACAAGGGAAACGTTTCTGGGATGAGCGAACTAGAGAGAGGCGTGGCTAACTTATTACTGAGAATTAGAGAAATTATGTAATAAAGATGTTCTATCTGTAAGGCTCCGGCCCGTTTACATTTGCGGGTATCTGGACTCCAGCGCGGAAACCCATCGTTTCCCTGCCCGGCGAGTTCTGTTGCCTGGTGCGGATTCTCTCCCTTGGGGACTTCCCCTATGTGCCCACACCTGCCGGATGACATGGGCATAGGCGATGACGGCTTAATGATCGCATACCCGCCTTTTAGTGTAACGGCGTAGCCCACCCGCGTACGCTTACTCGGTCGCTTGGAGTAGAGGCTCCGAGCGCAGAGGCAGCAGTGAATCGACTGGCCTTGAGGCAGGTTGCCAAGCGCTACAGCGTGTCATGTGCGGCGCCCGCTATCTTGATGCGATATCCCCGCTACAGACCACATCTGGTCAACTTCCCTCCGACAAAGCAAGTTATTATTTGGCCGGGAAAGACAGCTTTTGGCCGAATGAACACTGTTTTTGCCAGCCTCCTCCCTTCATGATTCGTAGCAATCAATACGCGGAGGGTGAGATGAGACTGGCGCTTAATTTCCAGGCCCCGGCAATCGAGGAGGCATTGCGGCGCCATACACCATGGCTCGAGCTGGTGAAGGTGGGAGCAACTGGCGCGCCGGTCGGGCCGGTCGATGCTCTGTTGACGCCGCTGTTGGGCACCCAATCCTTGGCTCAACTGCTGCCCTCATGCCAGGGGCTGAAGTGGGTGCATATCTTCGGTACCGGCGCGGACAGCTTCCCCTTCGATCTGGCCGCCGGACTCCAGGTCAGCTGCTCCCGGGGCGCATCGGCCGTTGGCATCGCAGAATGGGTGCTGGCTACGATGCTTTGCTTCGAGAAACGCCTACCCCAAACCTGGGTGACCGCACCGCCCGCTCAATGGTTCATGGCCGATCTGGGTGGCCTGGAAGGCAAGACCTTGGGCCTGCTCGGCTTTGGCGCCATCGGCCAGGCCATAGCCCGTCGCGCTCTCGCCTTCGACATGCAGGTGGTGGCCAAGGTGCGGCAGCATCGGCCCAGTTCCATGGAAGGCGTCGAATTCGTAGGCACCCTGGCTCAGGTGCTGCGTGAAGCCGACCACCTGGTGTTGGCGCTGCCGGCCACGGCCGAAAGCCGGGGGCTACTCAATACGGAACGCCTCGCGCTTACCAAGCCCGGTGTGCATCTGGTGAACGTGGCCCGGGCCGGTCTGGTAGATCAGGAGGCCTTGCGGCCCCTGCTGGATCAGGGCCATGTGGCCATGGCATCCCTCGATGTGGTGGATCCCGAGCCGCTGCCCGCCGGACACTGGCTCTATGCCCATCCTCGCGTCCATCTCAGCCCCCATGTCTCCTGGAGCGCACCGGGCATGGTGGAGCGCATGCTTGCCTTCTTTCTGCGCAACCTGGCCGCCTTTGCCCAGGGGCTGCCGCTGGAGGGCGTGGTGGATGTGGTTGCCGGCTATTAGGGTCAGAGGCTCGGAGCGGTCATGAACGCCCTCATGCCAGCGCCAGGTCTGCGGCACGCGCGGGAACACCTGACGTGATCGTCGCCACGGCAGGCCATGTGGACCATGGCAAGACCTCCCTGGTTCGGCAACTGACCGGGGTGAACACCGATCGCCTGGAAGAGGAGCAGCGCCGGGGCATGACCATCGCCCTTGGCTTCGCCTATCGCAAGACAACAACCGGCCTTTCCATCGGCTTCATCGACGTCCCGGGGCACCGCCGCTTCATCAACACCATGATCTCCGGCATCCGTGGTGTTGACCTGGGCATGCTGGTGGTGGACGCCAACGAGGGCTTGATGCCGCAGACCCTGGAACACGTGCGGGTCATGGATCTGCTGGGAGTGCGCGACACCCTGGCGGTCATTACCAAGACCGACCGTGTGACGCCAGCAGAGGTGCATGCCCTGGATACGACACTGCGTGGTCTGCTCCCCGCAGCGCCTGTGTTTCCCGTTTCCAACCTGACCGGCGCCGGTATTGCGGAACTGCAGGCGGAACTGGAAGCCCGCGCCACGGCCAACCAGGCCCGGGCGGTTCGTGGCCATTTCCGCCTCTCGGTGGACCGGGCCTTCGTCCTCAAGGGCGCCGGGCTGATCGTCACCGGCACCGCCATCGCCGGCCTTGTCGCGGTGGGCGACAGCCTGCGCCTGTACACCACCAAGTCCGGCAGCGCTGGCATCAAGGTGCGGGTGCGGGGCATCCATGCCCAGGACGAGGCGGCCGCCACGGGACAGGCCGGCCAGCGCTGCGCCCTGAACCTGGTGGGCGATGTGAACCGCGACGATATCGAGCGCGGCGACATGTTGACCGATGCGCACTGCGTACCGGGCTTGCGCTTCGACGCCCGCCTGCGTCTGCTCGATGACTTGCCTTTCCCGCTGAAGCATCTCCAGCCAGTCAAGCTCTATCTCGGCGCCCGGCGCCTCTCCGCCCGGGTGTATTTCCTCGACGCCGAAACGTCGCCGACTGCCGCCGGCCAGGAGCGGCTGGTGCAGTTCATTCTCAAGGAAGCCTTGCAGGTGTGCTGGGGCGACCGCTTCCTGATTCAGGACGACAGCGAAAGTGTGATCCTCGGCGGCGGCGCGGCGCTGAGTCCCCATGCCCCCCGGTGGCACAAGCGCCAGCCCCCGCGCCTGGCACGCCTGCGGGCCATGAATCGGGAGGAGCCGGCCGAGATTCTGCGCGCGTGGCTGGAGGCTGAAGGGCCGCCCGTCGATTTGAATGAATTCAAGGCCGCACTCAATCTCCAGGACATCGAACTCGACGCCCTGCTGGCCTTGCCCGATCTGGCCGAGCGGATGCGTGTGCGGCAGGCCGATGGCGACTGGTTGCTGACCCGGGAGGACTGGGCCGCCCATCGGGCCAGGCTTTATCAACAGGTGGCCGACTGGCATGAAGCCCACCCCATGGATGCCGGCATGCCCCAGGCGAGGCTGTTGCAGGCACCGGGCGGGCTGCTGCCGGCCGTCTTTGCCGCCGCCACGCTGGAGGCGCTGCTTGAGGAAAAACGCCTGCAACTGGACGGCGGTCAAGTTCGCTGCGCGAACCACCGGCCCGCTGTGTCGCCCTTGGTCGAGGCAGCCTGGCAGCGCTTGCAGGCCTTCCTGACCCTGGGCGGATTCCGCATTCCCCTGCTCTCGGAAATCGAGCGGGAGCTGGGATTGGGCCAGAAGCTACAAGCCGCAGTTATCGCCACGGCCCTGAAGGCCGGCAATCTGCGGCAAATAGGCCCCAAGCGGGTTGCCCTGCCCGCAGTGCTGCATCGCCTGGCCGCCGAGATCAACCGGCTTGCCGCCCGACAGGAGCACTTCACGGTGATCGAGGCCAAGGCCCATCTCGATCTTGGGCGCGATCTGACCATCGAGATCCTGGAATATTTCGACAGCATCCATTTCACCGAGCGCCAGGGTAATGGTCGCCGGGTCAGGGACGCGGACTTGCCGCAAAGGATTTTTTCGTGATGCTCAATGGAAGAGTGATGCTCCCGGTGGGGCACCT
>CAISDD010000409.1 GCA_903883985.1 uncultured Pseudomonadota bacterium
ATGGCGTTGGAGTTCGGTCTGAAAAACCTGGAGGTGCGCATCAAGGGACCCGGCCCGGGTCGTGATTCGACGGTGCGCGCGCTGAATGGCCTTGGTTACAAGATCACCAGCATCTCCGACGTGACGCCCATGCCGCACAACGGCTGCCGTCCGCCCAAGAAACGCCGCATCTAAGCAGGAGAGCATAAGTGGCCCGCAACCTCGATCCCAAATGCCGTCAGTGCCGCCGTGAAGGCGAGAAGCTCTTTATCAAGGGCGAAAAATGTTTCAGTGATAAATGCGCCATTGAGCGTCGCTACCAGGCGCCAGGCCAGCACGGTGCCAAGAACATGCGCGTATCGGACTACGGCGGTCAACTGCGTGAAAAGCAGAAAATTCGCCGAATCTACGGCGTGCTTGAGCATCAATTCCGCCTCACTTACTTTGCCGCCGATCGCCGCAAGGGTGTGACTGGCGAAAACCTGCTGCAGATGCTAGAGTCGCGTCTGGATACAGTTAGCTATCGTATGGGTTTTGGTGCTTCACGCACGGAGTCTCGGCAGGCGGTTCGTCATAACGCCATTCTGGTCAACGGCCGACGCGTCAATATCCCTTCCTATCAAGTCAAGCCGGGCGATGTGGTTGAGGTAGCAGCAAAGGCCAAAAACCAACTTCGCATCAAGGCTGCCGCCGAAGCTGCCGCGAGCCGTGGCTTCCCGGAATGGGTGGAAGTGGATGCCAAAGCCCTCAAGGGCACGTACAAGGCGATGCCGCTACGTGCAGAACTGCCGCCCTCGATCAATGAGCACTTGGTGATTGAACTTTATTCCAAGTAATTGCCTGGTTCTCTGAAGGAAGCGAAATATGTCTAACACCGGTGATTTGCTGCAACCGCGCATCGTTGAGGTCAACAGCATTTCCCCACGCCAGGCTCGTATCACGCTCGAGCCTTTCGAGCGCGGGTATGGCCACACGCTGGGAAATGCCCTGCGTCGCATCCTGTTGTCTTCCATGCGCGGCTATGCGCCCACCGAGGTGCGCATCGCGGGTGTTGTTCACGAGTACTCCGTGATCGATGGTGTACAGGAAGATGTCGTTGACATCCTTCTCAACCTGAAGGGCTTGGCAGTCAAGCTCAACAGTCGTGACGAGGCTTTACTCACCATCAACAAGTCCGGCGAAGGTGTCGTGACCGCCAAAGATATACAGGCCGGCCATGATGTTGAAATCCTGAACCCGGATCATGTGATTGCCCACCTCAACAAGGGCGGTAACCTGGAGATGGAGATCAAGGTTGAGGGTGGGCGAGGCTACGTGCCTGCCAGTACACGCATCCTTTCCGACGAATCCCGTCCGGTTGGTGTGATCATGGTGGACGCGCTTTACAGTCCGGTAAAGAAGGTCAGCTTTAGCGTCGAGTCGGCACGCGTAGAACAGCGCACCGATCTGGACAAGCTCATCATCGAGATCGAGACCAATGGCGTGATCGAACCGGCGGAAGCCGTTCGTTTTTCTGCACGGTTGTTGATAGAGCAGTTGGCTTCATTCGCTGATCTCAAGGGGGTTGCCACCATCGCGGAAGTCGGTGCGAAAGGGCCCACCTCCCCGACTATCGATCCCATCCTGTTGCGTCCTGTGGATGAACTTGAACTCACCGTACGCTCCGCTAATTGTCTCAAGGCCGAGAACATCTATTACATCGGTGACCTGATTCAACGCAGCGAAACAGAACTCCTCAAGACCCCCAACCTGGGCCGAAAATCCTTGAATGAGATCAAGGACGTACTGGCTGCCCGTGGGCTCACTCTCGGCATGAGGCTCGAGAACTGGCCGCCTCACGGCCTTGAGAAACCTTGATCTCTATTAGGTAAAACACTATGCGCCACCGTCTCGCACATCGCAAACTGAACCGTACCAGCAGTCACCGCACGGCTCTGCTGCGTAATTTATCCAATGCCCTGCTCAAGAATGAGGTGATCAAGACCACGCTGCCCAAGGCCAAGGAGTTGCGTAAGGTCGTTGAGCCCCTGATTACCCTGGGCAAGAAACCTAGCCTGGCGAATCGTCGCCTGGCTTTTGATCGGCTTCGCGACCGTGATATGGTCGTCAAATTGTTCGATGATTTGGGCCCGCGCTTCCTGGCTCGTCCTGGTGGTTACCTGCGCATACTCAAGTTTGGTTTCCGTCAGGGTGACAATGCTCCCATGGCACTGATAGAAATGGTCGACCGAGCTGCAGAAGTCGCCGTCGCGGAATAAGCGATTCAAGCACTCAAAAATCGCCGACCCGGGTCGGCGTTTTTTTTATTCGATGGTTTCCGGGAAGTAAGCTGTCGAAACCAATTTGGCTTTCCACCGGGCTCCCGCACCTTGCCCCCTCCCGAAG
>CAISDD010000410.1 GCA_903883985.1 uncultured Pseudomonadota bacterium
ATCCTGGCTACTTTCGCTGAATTGGCTGGCAACCTGATCCGGTTCATCCAAGGCTCGGCCAAACCTAGACCAACTCACCTCAAGCCTCATCGGAAACATGCCTACAAATCAACCACTTGAAAGTGTCGTTTGGTTAAGTTGTGAGGATTGAGGGTGTGGGAGCCCGGTGGTAAGCCAAATTGGTTTCGACAGGTTACTTAGTTACAGTTGCAATTACCCACTATGGAACACATAGAGCCAATAATTCGTTTGTTCTACACTTTCTAACCCAGTCGTCATCCATTGCTCTATCTTTGTGCAACCAAATCGTGAGCAGTGATCTGTATCATTCACCAGGAGATTCAAATGCGTTCCTTGCTTCTCACCTTCACCATGTTGGTTTTTTCCCTGTGTGCATTTGCAGAAACACCCGCCCCGACCAAGGCCGATGCCCAGGCACTGGTCCTGGAGGCCGTGAAATACGCAAAAGATAACGGAAAGGAAAAATTCTTTAATGAAGTGCGCAGTCCAAATGGCAAATTCCATTTCAAGGAAGGCACCAAGAAAAATCTATACATCTTCGTTTACGACGAAAAAGGCGTGGTATTGGCGCACGGGGTTCGACTTGAACTCACCGGCAAGAACCGCTGGAATGACAAGGATCCCGATGGCAAATACTGGATACGCGACTGGACCGATCTGGTGCACAAGAGCGGCAGCGGCTGGATCGAATACAAGGAATTCAGCCCCGCCGACAAGAACAAGATCATGGGCAAGGCTTCCTTCGTTGAATTGGTGGATGGCATGGTCATAGGTTGCGGCATCTACCGCTGACCCGGCGTGCCTGGGCCGATGAGCCAGGAACGGTCGTCGGCCCGCTGCGCAGCAGCGTTTGCTGCACGCTCACCATTTCCACCCAATGCGGCGCATCCTGGGGCGAGTAGCCATTCCCGGCATTCAGGCCCGACTACGCCAGCACGGGGGGGGTGGGGTGGGACGTGATCCCTCCTGTATTTCTGTTTCGCTCGTATCACGAGGTTTGCCATGAGTGCCGTTGGCCAAAGAATAAGAAACAGTATCCTTGCAATTCCAGTTCTTCTTACCGCTGTACTGGTTTCAATAGCTCTGCTCCAGATCGGCGCCATGGGCAAACAAGCCCTGCGGGACAAGGGGGCGAGTCTCGCCGTAATTACCGGGGAGACTGTCAAGGCCGGGGTGCAATACGGAGTTTTCGACGATGTCGACAAGGCTCTCGATCAGTTACTTGCTAGCGATGCGGATGTGAGCGGTGCAGCCGTCGTGGTCAAGGATACCAAGGGTGGCATGGCCATAAAATCCAGGAAGCTCGCCAAAGGCTATGAATCCATAGACCCTAACCCCATCGTCAAGGAGTTGGAAACCCACGCGCCCGCCAAAAAGGGCGAGGTGGTCTTGCTGGGCCAGGGAGAACCACAGTTCATGGCAGCCCGCATTGACGTCGTAGCAAACGATGCCATACAGAGCGGCTATCTGCTGGTGGCGATGAACAGCGCCCGGGTCTCCCGGGAGAACAACACAACCTTCCTGATCATGTTCGGCGCTGGCTTGGTGATGCTACTGCTGGGCGCCGCCAGTTCGGTCTATATCGCACGGGCCATCATGAGCAGTGTCGGCGGCGAGCCATCCTATGCCGCCGAGGTAACAAAGCGCATCGCCGATGGCGACCTGGATTTTCCGATCCAAACCAGACCAGGCGACGAAGCAAGCCTACTTGCGACGATGCGGAAGATGCAGGGAGATCTGCGCGGGGCGGTGGGCGACATCCAAACTATGGTGGACGCAGCCGCTGCCGGTGACTTCGAACGTCAGGCCGATTTATCCCACAAGCACGGTTTCAGCCTGGAAATCGGCAAATCCCTCAACAACCTCAATTGCAATCTCCTGGCGCAGATCGGGGGTAATCCTGCCCAAGCAGTGGCCATTGCTACCAGCATCGCGGCTGGCGACCTCAGTATCAACATCCAGACCCGACCCGGTGACAGCCAGAGCATCCTTGCTGCCATGGCGCGCATGCGCGCCAACCTCAACCAGGTCATCGCCGAAGTACATGAACTAGTGAACGCCGCCGCCGACGGCGATTTCAGCCGCAAGATGGTGAGTACCGGTAGGCAGGGTTATTCGCAGACGCTGAGCGAACTCCTAAACCGGTGGTCGGATGTGACCGAGACCGGCCTTACGGACGTAATCCGGGTTGCCCAGGCCATCGCGGCCGGCGACCTGAGCCAGAGCATCAGCCGCCAGTATCCCGGCTTGTTCGGCCAGTTGACGGAAGCCATCAACACCACCGTCCTGCGCCTGGAGGAAGTTATCGGTCATTTCCAAACTGCGACGGACACAATCAATACCGCCGCCAGGGAAATTGCAGCCGGCAATATGGACTTGTCCCAACGCACCGAAGCCGAAGCAGGCAGTCTGGAAAAAACCTCCTCCAGCATGGCGGAACTCAATGCCAACGTGCGCCGGAATACCGACCACGCAAGGGAAGCCAACGATCTTGCGCTCAACTCCAACACCGTCGCCGGCAAGGGGGGGGAAATGGTGCAGCGGGTGGTGGCCACCATGGGTGACATCCAGAACAGTTCGAAGAAGATCGCCGACATCATCGGGGTCATCGATGCCATTGCATTCCAGACTAATATCCTTGCGCTCAACGCTGCGGTGGAGGCCGCGCGCGCCGGCGAGCAAGGCAGGGGCTTCGCCGTGGTCGCCTCCGAGGTTCGCAACCTAGCGCAGCGTAGTGCCACGGCGGCCAGGGAAATCAAGTCGCTGATCGCCGAGTCGGTCACTAAAGTCGAGGACGGAGCCAAACTAGTTCACGAGACCGGAAGTACCATGGATGAGGTGATCGCCAGTTTCCGTAAGGTGGCCACGCTCATGACAGAAATCGCCCAAGCCAGCCGGGAGCAGAGTGCAGGTATCGAACAGGTCACCAAGTCCATTGGCCAAATGGACTTGGTGACCCAACAGAATGCGGCCTTGGTGGAGGAAGCCGCTGCCGCAGCCAGCAGCCTAGAAGAACAAGCCAATGGACTTAAGCAGGCGGTCGCGGGGTTCAGGTTGAAAGCATCTGCCGGGCGTGGAACCTCACCTGGAGTGCTTGTCGCGCGCCAACCACTCCTGCGGGCACTGGTTAACTCCGCCACGTCTAGCCATCGGAGAACATGACAGCACAATTCTGAGTTGTCAGCCCTGGCATGGACGCTTCGTTGATGTCCTTGCCGCGTGATGGGATAGGGGTTTAGTCTCTCGCGACTGAAGTCTTCACCTCTTCTGAGCAGCTCTTGGCATAAAGACGCACCGGCGAGGACGATGGGCTGCTCTGTGATTCTGCAAGCGGCGATGGCACTTCGGCCGATGTGTGTGAGGGCAGACGGGGACAACAGAACCTGCTCGGCCTGCAAGAAGAGAAATGCCGCGGGTTTGATGATTGAGGAAACCATGACCGTCGGCCAAGGGGCAGCCGCATCCGGGATATGGAGGCCGTGCAGGCCCTGGCCTGCAAAGCCGGGCTGAATCTGATCACGGATCACGCCATGCACTCCAACAACCGCTGCCTGGTTTGGCACCTGCCCGCCGTCGACGCGGGTGATTCGATCTCCCTGGACGCCAGGGCCTGAACAATAATTGCGTATGCGCGGCAATAGTCAAACCTCCCAAAACTCCCTCGCCCCCGCCCGACGCCTGTCGGTCCTGAAAGGCCTGTGGCCATTTCTGCGGCCCTACCGAGGACGAATCGCGCTGGCCTTTGTACTGTTATGCCTGGGTTCCGCGACCATTCTCCTGGTGCCGCTGGCCTTCCGTGATCTCATTGATTTCGGATTTGGTGCCCAGAGAGAAATGAGGGGCGGTCTCCTCGGTGCCTTGAGCCTGAATGGCCACTTCGTCGCCCTATTCGGGCTGGCAAGTATCTGGGCCATGGCCGTCGCGGCGCGCTTTTACACCGTCGCCTGGATTGGCGAGCGGGCAACTGCCGACCTTCGTAGCGCCGTCTATGCCCGAGTGTTATCCCAGTCGCCACAATTCTTCGAGACCCTGCAAACAGGAGAGGTGCTGTCGCGCCTGATCGGCGACACAACCTTGGTTCAGACCGTGGTCGGCAGTTCCATTTCCATGGGGCTGCGCAGTCTGTTCCAGTTCATTGGCGGCATGGCCATGCTGGCTGCCACCAGCTTGTACCTCTTTTCGCTAAACCTTGGCCTGATGGCCTTGTTGATCTTGCCCATCCTCGCAATCGGCCGCAGGGTCAAGAAGCTCTCCCGTGAATCCCAGGACAGAATCGCGGATGCCTCGGCCCTGGCGGGCGAAATCCTCAATGCCATACCGACTGTACAGGCCTACACCCAGGAAAGGCAGGAGGCCGAACGCTTTGCCCAGCGCACGGAAACCAGCTTTACCACGGCCATTCGGCGCACCCGCGTACGTGCCGCGCTGACGGCATTGATCATCACTGCCGTGATGGGAACGATCATCTTCGTGCTCTGGATCGGGGCAAGACAGGTTCATGAGGGCAGCCTGACCGGGGGCCAACTGGCCTCCTTCGTCCTCTATGCGGCACTGGTGGCCGGTGCTGTCGGAACCATGTCCGAAGTGTGGGGCGACGTAATGCGCGCGGCCGGGGCGACGGAGCGCTTGCTCGATCTGCTACACGCCGAATCCGCCATCCGGGATGCTCCCGAACCCCTGTCTCTGGCTGCTTCAGCCCAGGCGGAAATCCGCTTCGAACACGTCATGTTCGCCTATCCCGCTCGCCCGGAAATCCAAGCCCTGGACGACATCTGCCTGAGCATCGCACCCGGCGAGAGCGTCGCCCTGGTCGGCCCTTCCGGCGCCGGCAAGACCAGCCTGTTTCAGGCCTTGCTGCGCTACTACGAAGTGTCCAGCGGCTGCATCCGAATCAACGGACAGGATATCCGACAGCTACGCCTGCACGATCTGCGCAAAGACATCGCCATCGTGCCCCAGGACCCTGTGATCTTTTCTGCCAATGCCCTGGAGAACATCCGCTACGGCCGCCCAGGCGCGACTGATGAGGAAGTCATGGCGGCAGCGAAGGCCGCCGTCGCATCCGAGTTCATCGAACGTATGCCTGATGCTTACCAGACTTTCCTCGGGGAACGCGGAACCCGCTTATCCGGTGGGCAGCGCCAACGTATTGCCATTGCACGGGCCATCCTGAAAGGCGCGCGCTTACTCCTGCTGGATGAAGCCACCAGCGCCCTCGATGCAGAATCGGAAATCCTGGTGCAGAAAGGCCTGAGCGCCGCCATGGAGGGGCGCACGACACTGATCATCGCCCATCGGCTAGCGACGGTGCAAAAAGTGGACCGTATCCTCGTCATGGAGCGCGGACGCATCGTTGAAACAGGAACCCCCGAGGATCTCCGAAATCAAGGCGGCCTTTACGCGCGACTGGCGGCACTGCAACTCGACCTATGATCACTTTCAGCCCTTCGCTCCAGCTTGTCCAAAAGAAACGAGCATGACGACGAACCTCCCCGATCTCGAACTCCTGGTGACGCGCACCATGCCCTTCGGCAAGTACAAAGGACGGGTTCTGGCTGACCTGCCCGGCAACTACCTCAACTGGTTCGCCCGTGAGGGCTTCCCACATGGGGAAATCGGACGATTGCTGGCACTGATGCAGGAAATTGACCACAACGGCCTGAAAAGCATGCTTGATCCTTTGCGCCGCCAAGATACCCGTGACACCGACGCATTTGGAAATTGATCCGGTGATCCGTATTTTCAGGGCGGCGTCCGGCCACTGCCGACTGATAAGCTCCCCACGGGCATCTTCTAACAGGAGATTTCCTGATCCAGCCGTAAGTGAAGCTTGCACCTTTTTGCAATTCAGACCTGGGAGTAAATCATCATGGCGCCGGTATCAATGACTGTTGGGTTACGCCGACATGAAACCGTCGGCTAACCCAAGCTACGCATCTGGCGGACGGCACCGCTTCCCAACCCGTAGGGTGGATAAGCGATAGCGCATCCACCATCACCGCCGCCAAAGGTGGATGCGCTTTGCTTATCCACCCTACGGGACTGGCG
>CAISDD010000411.1 GCA_903883985.1 uncultured Pseudomonadota bacterium
CTGGCGGAGGAACTGGCGCACGACCTGGTCGTGGTCATGCGCGTCTATTTCGAGAAGCCGCGTACCACGGTGGGCTGGAAGGGCCTGATCAACGATCCGCACCTGGACGAGAGTTTCGACATCAACGAAGGCCTACGCCAGGCGCGCAAGCTGCTTCTGGAAATCAACGAGCAGGGCCTGCCCTGCGGCACAGAATTCCTCGATCTGATCTCGCCCCAGTACATCGCCGATCTGGTTTCCTGGGGCGCGATCGGCGCTCGCACCACGGAATCGCAATCGCATCGCCAACTGGCGTCCGGCCTGTCCTGTCCGGTGGGCTTCAAGAATGGTACCGACGGCAATCTGCGCATCGCCGTGGACGCGATCAAGGCCGCCGCTTCCCATCACCACTTCGTGTCCATCACCAAATCCGGCCATGTGGCGGTGTTCAAGACCCGAGGCAACGAAGATTGCCACGTCATCCTGCGCGGCGGAAAACAACCCAATTACGATGCCCAGAGCGTGAATGCGGCCTGTGGCGAACTGGCCTTGGCCGGCCTGCACCAGCAGGTCATGATCGACTTCTCCCATGCAAACTCTAGCAAGCAGTACCAGCGCCAGATTGAGGTTGGCCACGACGTGGCCTCGCAACTTGCCACGGGCGACAAACGCATCATGGGCGTGATGATCGAAAGCCATCTGGTTGCCGGTCGCCAGGATCTGAAACCCGGCGTCGCCCTGAATTACGGCCAGTCCGTCACCGACGCCTGCATCAACTGGGAGGACAGCGAGCCCCTGTTGCGTGAACTGGCCGAGGCCGTGCGCAACCGCCGTCTGGTGCCGCCAAACGAGGAGTAGGGTCAGACTTGCCCGCGATAGCCACGCTTGCGCGCCGGCTTGACAAAGATTTCGCGAGCAAGCTCGCTCCTGCGCTAGAATGCCCCTCGGCGGGCCCCCCCGCATGGCTGAGCCGTGAACCTGGTCAGGTCCGGAAGGAAGCAGCCACAGCAGCCGATGCCAGTGCCGGGGACCAGGCTCGCCACCTTTTTTGGTAAGCGGAGAGCGGTAAGCGGTAAGCGTCCTCCCCGCTCCCTGCTCCCCTCTCTCCGCTCCCTGCTCCCTGCTCCCCTCTCTCCCCCGCACCCCGCTCTCCGCTCCCCGCTCCCCGCTCCCCGCCCAAATGAGCCACCAAGTCCTAGCCCGCAAATGGCGCCCCAAGCGCTTTGACCAACTGGTGGGTCAGGACCATGTGGTGCGCGCGCTCTCCAATGCCTTGTCCAGCGGGCGCCTGCATCACGCCTATCTGTTTACCGGCACACGCGGTGTCGGCAAGACCACGCTGGCGCGGATACTGGCGAAGTGCCTCAACTGCACCGGCCACGGCAGTGTGACTGCGGAACCCTGCGGCGCATGCCCTGCTTGCCACGAGATCGACGGCGGCCGTTTCGTCGACCTGATCGAGCTCGACGCCGCGTCCAATACCGGCGTCGACAACATGCGCGACGTGATCGAAAACGCCCAGTACGCCCCCACCGCTGGCCGCTACAAGGTTTACATCATCGACGAAGTCCACATGCTCTCGAAGAGCGCCTTCAACGCCATGCTGAAGACGCTGGAAGAGCCGCCCGGTCACGTCATCTTCATCCTCGCCACCACCGATCCGCAGAAGGTGCCGGTTACGGTGCTCTCGCGCTGCCTCCAGTTCAACTTGAAGCAGATGCCACCGGGCCATATCGCCGGCCATTTGAAGAACGTACTGGAAGCCGAGAACCTGCCCTTCGAAGCTGGCGCACTCACCTTGTTGGCGCGCGCCGCTGCCGGCAGTATGCGCGATGCCCTTTCGCTTACAGACCAGGCCATCGCCTATGGCGACGGACAAGTCAGGGAAACGGATACCCGCGCCATGTTGGGCGTGATCGACCAGGCCCACCTGATCCCGCTGCTGGAAGCCCTGGCTGACGGTGACGGGTCAGGACTGATGCGCGAAGCGGGTGAGCTCGCGGCGCGCGGAATCTCCTTTGATGCCGCCTTACAGGATATGGCTGGCCTGTTGCACCAACTGGCCCTGGCCCTCGCCATCCCGGATGCGGTGGGCGAGGATGCTCCCGAGCGCGAGCGTCTGTTCGAGCTGGCAGGGCGCCTCGACGCTGAGCGGGTGCAGGTGCTCTACCAGATCGCCACCCTGGGACGGCGCGATCTGGAATGGGCACCGGACGAATACGCCGGTTTCAGCATGACCTTGTTGCGCATGCTTGCGTTCGCCCCAGGCGACACGTTGCCTGTAGCCCGAGCCACCCCGACGCCGGGGCGCCCCGAAATCCGACTTGAAGTCCGCCCCGCAGTGCGGCCAGGCGCGTCCATCCAGCCACTGGCGCAAGCCGCGAATGAGCCCATGGTGGGTAAACTCTCTGATGGAACGGCCAGCCACTCGACTAAACCGCCAAAATACGTCGGACCAGCCGCTGACTGCCCTGGGGTCAATCAAGCCCCAGCTCTTGCACAACCCGCAGTGAGAGGGGAGAGTGGCGACTGGCGCGCGCTCGCGGAGAGCCTGCCAGGCGCCACGCGCCAACTCGCCTTACAGTGCGAGCGTCTGTCTCATGACGGCCATGTCCTGTGCTTGCGCTTGCCGGAGAGCCAGAAATCGCTACTCGACAATTTCGGTGATAAGCTCAGAGCAGCACTCACCGAGCAACTGGGCGATGGTCTAAAAGTGGAATTCGAACTCGCGGCGGAGATCGGCCAGTCGCCCGCCGTGGCCCGCGCCCGCGAACAGGCCGCGCGTCAGACGGCGGCAGAAACGGCGATCCAATCGGACCCATTCGTCCAGACCCTGGTGCGCGAATGCGGCGCGACCCTATCCAACATCCGGCCGCTGACGGCAGGCTGAATTTGTTACTGTTAGAGGAATCACATGCTCAAAGGCGGGATGGGTGGCATCGGCAACCTGATGAAACAGGCGCAGCAGATGCAGGAAAACATGCAGAAGATGCAGGCCAAGCTGGCTGTGATGGAAGTCGAAGGCGTGGCGGGTGCCGGCCTGGTCAAGGTGACGATGACCGGCAAGCATGACGTTCGCCGAGTCGTCATCGACCCCAGTCTGCTCTCGGGCAAGGGCGAAGACGACAAGGAAATGCTGGAAGATCTGATCGCCGCTGCCTTCAATGACGCGGTGCGCAAGATCGAGGAAACCGTGCAGGATAAGGTAGCCTCAGCCACCGCTGGCCTGCCCCTGCCACCCGGATTCAAGCTGCCTTTCTAGCAAGAGGCGAGTAGCCAGTAGCTAGTGGTCGCCACTCGCCACTCGCCACTCACCATTCGCCACTCGCCACATGTCCATTCCCACTTCCCTCGAATCCCTGATCGACGCACTGCGCGCACTGCCGGGTGTGGGGCCAAAGTCCGCGGCGCGCATGGCCTACCATCTGCTGCAGCGCGATCGCAACGGCGCGGCGCGGCTGGCGTCCTGCCTGACAGCCGCACTGGACCGTCTGCACCACTGCCAGCGCTGCAACAATTTCAGCGAAGCGCCGCTATGCGAGACCTGTTCTAACCTGCGCCGCGACCCGCGCCAGCTTTGCGTGGTGGAAATGCCCACCGATCTCAACCGTCTTGAAGAGACGCAGGCGTACAAAGGGCTGTATTTCGTGCTGATGGGCAGACTCAGCCCGCTCGACGGCATCGGCCCGCGTGAAATCGGTCTGGAGCGGCTGATCGAACGTGCCCACGACGGGGTGACGGCCGAAGTGATCCTGGCCACCAACTTCACCGCCGAGGGTGAAGCCACCGCTCACTACGCCGGTGAATTACTCAAGGCGCGCGGGCTCAAGGTCAGTCGCATCGCGCGCGGCCTGCCAGCGGGGGGCGAACTTGAGCATGTCGATGGCATGACCATCGCCCAGGCTCTGCTGGATCGACGTCCGGTCTGAAATGGCGCAAGTGCCCTCTCTCCTGGAAGGCCTGCTAGCGGAAATGGATCAGGGTGGCGACTTCCCAACCCTGTCGCGTACCATCACGGAGATCAACCATGCCGTAGGCGACGAGAACAGCCGCGCCACCCACCTGACCGAGATCATCCTGCGCGATATCTCCCTGACCAAGAATCTGCTTCGCCTGGTCAATGCCGCGCACTACGGATCTTTTGGCGGCCAGGCGATTAGTACCATCTCGCGTGCCGTGGTCATCCTGGGCTTCGATGCCGTGCGCAACGTCGCGGTCTCGCTGATGCTGTTCGAGCATCTCAAAAACCATGCGCACGGCGAGGTGTTGCGCGGCGAGGCCGTGAACAGCTTCTATCGCGGCATCCTCGGCCGTCTGCTGGCGGCCAGCGTCGGGGTGCGCGACCCGGAGGAAGCCTTCATCTGTGCCTTGTTCCGCGACTTGGGCCGGCTCATGGCGCGCTTCCACTTCTTCGACCGCACCCTGCAAGTGGAGAAGCTGATGGAAGAAGAGTTTCTCGATGAGGCAAGCGCGAGCCGCAAGATCTTGGGTGTGGACTACGACGAACTCGGCCTGGCCGTCGCCAAACACTGGAATTTCCCGTCCCCCCTGCTGTATGCGATGACGCCCACGGATGCCCAGCCGATGAAAGGGGCTGCGGCGTCCGACAGTGGCCGCCTCCAGGTGGTGGCGAATCTGGCGCGCGATCTGCATCGCGGCGTCGCCGGCAAGTCGCCGGAAGCGCAACAGCAGGCGATCGATGCCCTCGTCGTGCGTTATCGGGAAGGTGCCAGGATCAGCCGCGAGAGTCTCATGGAGACCGCGTACAAGGCCGCGCAAACCCTGTGCAGCGATGCCGCCTTTCTCAGTGCCGACGTCGGCAAGAGCCCGATCGTGCGGCAACTGCTGCATACGCAGGAAGAAATTCCCGAGGCGCCACCCGAGGAAGACACGTGCTGCGATCCCATCAACCTGCTTGCCCTGGGCATGCAGGACATGGCAGCGATGATGTTGGGCGAATACCACCTGTCCGATATCTTCAAGCTGGTGGCGGAATTGTTCTATCGCACCGGGCTGTTTGATCATGTGCTCATTTCCGTGCTCGACCGTCCCAGCCATTGCCTGATCGGTCGCGTCTGCCTAGGGCCTGGTGCGGCGCAGTTGCGCGGGCAGTTTAGCGTCCCGCTGTTGTTCGCTGCCGACGTATTCCACGCCGCCATCGTCAAGGGGCAGGACATCCTGATCGTCGACGCGACCGCAGATAATATACGCGGCCGGATTCCTGAATGGCATGTGCGCGCCTTTCACGCCCACTCCCTCCTGCTGTTGCCGGTCATGGTCAACGGCAAGCCGATCGGCATGATTTACACCGACAAGCGCGATGCGCCGCTGTGCATTCCCACGCAAGTACTGAGCTTGCTCAAGGCGCTGCGCAACCAGGCCACGCTGGCACTCCATCACAAACGTTGAACCGGATAGAACCTAATGGAACTGACCCCCCTCACCGCACTCTCCCCGCTCGATGGCCGCTACCGCAAGAGCGGCGCCAGGCTGACGCCGTATTTCAGCGAATTCGGCCTGATCCACCGCCGCGTGGCGGTCGAAATTGAATGGCTCAAGGCGCTCGCCGCCGAACCGGGCATCCTGGAGGTCCCGCCCTTCTCGCCCGCCACCCTCCTGGAGCTGGATGCCATTGCCCTGCACTTCTCATTAGTCGATGCGGAATGGGTAAAAGACATCGAGAAGACCACAAACCACGATGTCAAGGCGGTGGAATACTTCCTCAAGGAAAAGCTGGCCGGCAACGCGGAAATCATGGCGGTCAAGGAATTCATCCATTTCGCCTGCACTTCCGAAGACATCAACAACCTGGCCCACGCCCTGATGTTGGATGCTGCACGGCGCGAGGTGTTGCTGCCGACGATGCGATCGGTGGAGGCTCGTCTAGTCCTGCTCTCCCAGCAGTTGGCCGACCTGCCCATGCTCGCCCGCACCCACGGCCAGCCGGCTACGCCCACCACCCTGGGCAAAGAGCTGGCAAACGTCGCCTACCGCGTCAAACTCGCCATTGCTCGCTTCGAAGTCGTCGTCTGTATGGGCAAGATCAACGGCGCCGTGGGCAATTACAACGCACATCTGTCCGCCTACCCGGAAATCGACTGGGAAGCCTTCGCCCAGCGTTTCGTCGAAAACCTGGGGCTGGCGTTTAATCCGTACACCATCCAGATCGAACCGCACGACTACATGGCCGAGCTGTTTGACGCCTGCGCGCGCCTGAATACCATACTGATCGACCTCGACCGCGATGTCTGGGGCTATATCTCCCAGGGCTACTTCAAGCAGAAGGTCAAGGAGGGAGAGGTCGGCTCCTCGACCATGCCGCACAAGGTCAATCCCATCGACTTCGAGAATTCAGAAGGCAATCTGGGACTGGCCAACGCCGTATTGCGGCATCTCTCGGAAAAGCTGCCTATCTCTCGCTGGCAGCGTGACCTCACAGATTCCACCGTGTTGCGTAACATGGGCGTGGCGCTGGGTTACGCCCTGCTGGGTTATGACAGCCTGCTGCGCGGCATGAACAAGCTGGAAGCCAATCCGGCGCGCCTCGCGGAAGACCTGGACCACAACTGGGAAGTGCTGGCCGAACCGATTCAGACCGTGATGCGCCGCTATGGGTTGAAAAATCCCTATGAGCAGTTGAAGGAGCTCACTCGCGGCAAGGGCGGCATCAACCGTGCATCCCTGGCCGTGTTCATCGAGAATCTCGCCATACCCGACCAGGCCAAACGCTTGCTGCTGGAAATGACCCCCTCCAGCTACCTAGGCCGCGCGGTGGAACTGGCGCGGCGGATCGGGGCACCAGCGCAAGAGTCCTGAGTCCTTTGTGGGAACGAGCGGGGTCAAACGAGCAGGGTCATGTCTTTCTTTTGTACTGATCCGCAGAAGATGCGGAAGCGTTCCAACCGCAAGCATGGTTGAACCCATTTCCCTTCGTTGACCGCTCGTTTTCTCCCGCGAGGCCCCATGAACATTGATGCTTGCGCCACGCTCACCCTTTGGCCGAACCCGCTACGCACCCGCAAGGGGCACGCCGGATTCGTAAGCGCTAAAGCGCCAACGACACCGCTGTACCCGCAAGGGGCACGCCGGATTCGTAAGCGCTAAAGCGCCA
>CAISDD010000412.1 GCA_903883985.1 uncultured Pseudomonadota bacterium
CGACCAGTATTCCAAGCAAAAGCTCTCCGGCGACCTGGAAGCGCTGCGCGCCTTCTACCAGAACCGGGGCTACCTCGAGTTCAATGTCGACTCCACCCAGGTCTCGATCACCCCGGACAAGAAGGACATCTACATCACCGTCAACATCAGCGAAGGCGAGAAATATACCGTCTCCGATTTCAAGCTCGCCGGCGAACTGCCCGTCCCCGAGGACGAATTGAAAAAACTGATCACGATCAAGCCGGGCGATGCCTTCTCGCGTGAAAAACTCAACGCAATTACCAAACTGATCGGCGACCGCCTCGGCAACGAAGGCTATGCCTTCGCCAACATCAACGCGGCGCCCGAGATCGACAAGGAGAAGAACACCGTCGCCTTCACCTTCCTGATCGACCCGGGTCGCAAGGTCTATGTGCGCCGCATCAACGTCACCGGCAATACCCGTACCAAGGATGAGGTGGTGCGCCGCGAGATGCGACAGATGGAGGGTGCCTGGTATTCCGCCGAGAAGATCAACCGCTCACGCGAGCGGATCGATCGCCTCGGGTACTTCAAGGACGTCAATCTGGAGACTCCATCGGTTCCCGGCACCACGGATCAGGTGGACGTCAACGTGAGCGTCGCCGAAAAACCCACCGGTAGCGTCATGGTGGGGGCCGGCTTCTCCAGTTCAGAAGGACTGATCCTCTCGGGTTCCATCTCGCAGAACAACCTCTTCGGCAGCGGTGACTCGGTTTCCGCGCAGATCAACAGCGGCAAAGTCAACAAGGTCTATTCCCTGTCATTTACCGACCCCTACTTTACCCAGGACGGCATCAGCCTGGGCTACGACATCTACAAGCGCGACGTGAATACCTCCAGTCTGACCACGGTGGCGGACTACACCACTTCGACCAACGGCTTTGGTGTGCGCATGGGCATCCCGATGACGGAGAAAGACACGGTCAATTTCGGCGCCGCCGTGGAGGAAGTGCGCATGAATCTGTCCACCAGTGCGCCCCAAATCTATTTCGATTACGGACACCAATTCGATCCCGGCTGCCCCTACCAGACCAACCCCACCGGAGCGAGTTGCAACTTCACCACCAACACGCTGCGCCTCGATGCTGGCTGGGCGCGCGATACTCGCGACAGCGTGCTCTACCCCACCAAGGGCAGCCTGCAACGAGTATCCGGGGAACTGGGCACCCCCGTAGGCAACATGCAGTACTACAAGCTCAATTACCAGTACCAGTGGCTCGCCCCGCTAAACAACAGCATCAGCCTGCTGCTAAACGGCCAGTTGGGCTTGGGCGGCGGGTATAGCAGCGGCAGCCTGCCGCTGTTTCGCAACTTCTACGCGGGCGGTATAGGCTCGGTGCGCGGTTTCGAAACCGGTAGCTTGGGACCCAAGGCGCAGAACTCGGCGCTGACCCCATTCTCCGTTGGCGGCGACCGCAGCCTCGTGGGTAATGCCGAGATGTTGTTTCCCTTCCCCGGCACCGGCAACGACAAATCCGTGCGCTTGTCCACCTTCGTCGATGCCGGCATGGTGTCCGGCCCCAATGACTATCTGGGTCGTTACGGGAGCTTGACGCTAGCCGATCTGCGCTACTCTTTCGGTACTGCGGTCACCTGGTATTCGCCGATGGGGCCCATCAAGATCTCGCTAGCCAAGGCGATCAATGCATCCGCCGACGACAAGACGCAGATGTTTCAGTTCCAGCTTGGCAACGTATTCTGATCGAGGAGCATCCACTTGAAACGATTGAATTTCCTATATTTTCTGTTGTTCATCCTCGCGCTGCCGGCCGTCCAGCAGGCTGCGGCCGCCGACTACAAGATCGGTTTCGTCAATACGGAAAGAGTGTTCCGCGACTCCTTGCAAGCGGTCAAGGCACAGAAAAAGCTGGAAAAGGAATTCCAGAGCCGCGACCAGGACATCCAGAAGATGACCCGCCAGGCGCGCGACCTACAGGCTTATCTGGAAAAAGAAGGCCTAACTCTGTCCGAGGCCGATCGCACCAAGAAGCAGCGTGATCTGGCCGACCTCAGTCGCGACTTGCAGCATGCACAGCGAGAATTCCGCGAGGATCTCAACCAGCGTCGCAACGAAGAATTCGCCAGTGTTCAGGAGCACGCGCGCAAGGCCATCATCGACATCGCGCAAAGGGAAAAATTCGATCTCATCATCGAGAACGTGGTCTACGCCAGCCCACGCGTGGATATCACGGATCGGGTTCTCAAGGCGCTCGATCGCTAAGCCATGCCCAGTCTGACCCTGGCCGACCTGCAAGCGCACCTGGGCGGCACGATACGGGGCGATGGCAACGTCCTGCTCAATGGCGCGGCCTCGCTGGAAAAAGCGGGCCCGGGACAACTGGGGTTTCTCCTCGGTCGAAAATTCCTGGAGCAGGCGCGCGCTTCCGCTGCCGCTGCCCTCCTCGTCCCGGAAGTGCTCGCCATGTCTCTCACCGAGCCACTGCCGCAGGCCTGCCTCGTCGTCGCCAACCCCCATGCCTGCTTCGCCCGCGCGCTCGCCTTGCTGCATCCGGAGCCCATGCCAGCGCCCGGCATCCATCCCAGTGCCAGCGTTGCGGCCGATTGCTCAATCGACGCGACGGCGCGGATCGGCCCAGGCTGCGTAATCGAAGCCGGTGCCCGCATAGGCGCGCACTGCGTGTTGGGGCCCCATTGCGTGATCGGTGCCGGAGCCAGCCTGGGCTACGCGTGTCATCTGCACGCACGGGTGACGGTGCAACACGGCTGCGTCGTGGGCGACCGCGCCATCCTGCACCCGGGCAGCGTAATCGGCTCGGATGGCTTCGGCCTCGCCTGGGATGCCGACCCTGGCGGTGGCCACTGGCTCAAGGTGCCCCAGGTCGGCCGTGTCGTCGTCGGCGATGATGTCGAAATCGGCGCCAATACCACGATCGACCGAGGCGCGCTCGACGACACCGTGATCGAGGACGGGGTGAAGCTGGATAACCTGATCCAGGTTGCCCACAACTGCCACATCGGCCGCCACACGGCCATCGCCGGCTGTGTCGGCATCGCCGGCAGCACCCGGATCGGCACCTATTGCCAAATCGGTGGGGCCGCCATGATCATCGGTCACCTGGAAATCGCCGACCACGTCACGATTTCCTCGGGCACCTTCGTTGCCAAGGATATCCGCGAAGCCGGCACCTACACTTCGGTACAGCCCCTCATGCGCCACGCCGACTGGCTACGCAATGCCGCGCACCTGCGCCATCTAGACGCACTGGCGAAACGCGTCAAGACACTGGAAAAACAGATCGCGGACCAACCCGCTCCCACAACACCAATGGAACGACCATGAGCACCGGAATGGACATCACCCAGATCATGAAGCACCTGCCGCACCGTTACCCTTTCCTGCTGGTGGATCGGGTGCTGGAGCTCGTGCCCAACGAGTACATCGTAGCACTCAAGAACATCACCATGAACGAGCCGCAGTTTCCCGGCCATTTCCCCAACCATCCAGTGATGCCCGGTGTGCTCATGATCGAAGCCCTGGCCCAGACGGCCGGATTGTTGGCCTTCAAGAGCGCGGATATGCCAGTCGATGAGCATACCGTGATCTATTTCGTCGGCATCGACGGCGCCCGCTTCAAGCGACCCGTTGTACCAGGCGACCAGTTGCGCATGGAGGCCAGAATCCTGCGCGTCTCCCGCGGTATCTGGAAGTTCTCCGCCAAGGCCACAGTAGACGGTCAGACCGCCGTCGAGGCCGAACTGATGTGCACCCTGAAGCAACTGGGATGACGGGAAGATGATCCATCCCACCGCCATCGTCCATCCCGGCGCCCGGCTTGCGGCGGACGTCGAGGTCGGCCCGTATTCCCTCATCGGCGAGCACGTCGAACTCGGCGCCGGCTGTCGCATCGGCCCCCATGTAGTAGTCACCGGCCACACCCGGATCGGTGAAGGCTGCCGCATCTTCCAGTTCTGCTCCATTGGGGAAGAGCCGCAGGACAAGAAATATGCTGGCGAACCCACTCGCCTGGAAATCGGCGACTACAACGTCATTCGCGAGTACTGCTCGATCAATACCGGCACCGCCCAGGATGAAGGCGTCACCCGCCTGGGCTGCCACAACTGGATCATGGCCTATGTCCACATCGCCCACGATTGCCAGGTGGGCAGCCACACCATCTTCGCCAACAACGCCACGTTAGCCGGCCATGTGCATATCGGCGACTACGCCATCCTCGGCGGTTTCACCGGGATACACCAATTCTGCCGCATCGGCGCCCATGTCATCACCGGTATTGCCTCCGTGGTGCGCCAGGATGTTCCGCCCTTCCTCACTGTCGCCGGCAACCCCCTGGCGCCGTTCGGCATCAATTCCGAAGGCCTGAAACGCCGCGGCTATTCCGCCGAAGCCCTCACCGCCCTCAAGCGCGCCTACAAGGCTCTATACAAATCCGGGCTCTCGCTCGCCGACGCCCAAACAGCCATCGCGAGCGAAGCCGCGCTGCATCCGGAACTCCTGCCCTTGGCGGAGTTCCTGGCCAGCGCCGGTCGCGGCATCGTGCGCTAAGAGAGCGCACGATTGCCATGGATCCACTCACGACTCGCGACCCGCATCCCACCCCCATCGCCATCGTCGCCGGGGAAGCTTCCGGCGACCTGCTGGGCAGCCTGCTCATCGGTGCCTTGCAAAGTGCGGGCATCGACGCCGATTTCTATGGGATCGCCGGACCGAAGATGCAATCTTTGGGCGCTCGCTCGCTGTTTCCCATGGAAGCCCTTTCGGTGCGCGGCTACGTGGAAGCCCTGGGTAGCCTGAAGAAGCTGCTCGGCATACGCGCTCGCCTGAGAAAACAGTTGCTGGCAAAACCGCCGCGCTTGTTCATCGGGGTGGATGCGCCCGATTTCAATCTGGCGTTGGAAGGCCGACTCAGACGCCGCGGCATCGCCACCTTGCATTTCATCAGCCCGTCGATCTGGGCCTGGCGCCCCCGGCGCATCCGCAAGATTGCGCGCGCGGCTTCCCACGTCCTGCTGATCTTTCCCTTCGAGGAAGCCATCTACCGGCAGGCCGGGATTCCCGCCACCTATGTTGGCCACCCGCTCGCGCATGCATTGCCCGAACCCGATAGAAGGGCTGCGCGCGTGCGCCTCGGCCTGGATCCGGAAGGCGAATATGTCGCGCTGTTGCCTGGCAGCCGGCCCAGCGAATTGCAGGCGCTGGGCCGGCTCTATGTCGAGGCGGCGAAACGCATCGTCCAGGCGCACCCGCAGGCCCATTTCATCATCCCTTTGGTCACGCGGGAAACCCGTGCGGCCTTCGAGCGCATCCTGTTCGAGGCCGACGCGCAGTATCTGCCCTTGCGCGTTCTTTTCGGCCACGCCCATGACGCCATGCAGGCGGCCGATGCCGCACTGATCGCTTCCGGCACTGCGACCCTGGAAGCCCTCCTGCTGGATTGTCCGCATGTCATCAGCTACCGAGTGCCCTGGCTGACCTGGCAAATCATGAAACGCCAGGCCCTGCTGCCCTGGATCGGCCTGCCCAACATCCTGGCCGACCGTACCGTGGTCCCGGAACTTCTGCAGGATCACGCCACGCCCGAAGCCTTGTCCCAGGCCATTACGGAACTGCTGCAAGACCCATCGGCTCGCGATGCACAGATCGAGGAGTTCCGCATCCAGCGCGCCCTCCTCAAGCGCGATACGCCCCGTCTCATCGCTGCGGCCATCCGGCCGTTCCTGACATGAATGCCAAGGCTGCAATTCAGGTAATGATCTGCGGGGTCGATGAAGCTGGGCGCGGACCTCTGGCCGGCCCCGTCTATGCAGCCGCCGTCATCCTCGATCCTGGCCACCTCATCGTCGGGCTGAAGGATTCCAAAAAACTCAGCGCAGGCCGCCGCGAAACGCTGGCAGCGTCCATCCGGGAAAACGCCCTGGCCTGGGCGATCGCCTCGGCCGATGTGGAAGAAATCGACCGCCTCAACATCCTGCAAGCCAGCTTGCTGGCCATGCGCCGTGCCGTGCTGGCGCTGAACCCAGCGGCCACAGCAGCCCTGATCGACGGGAATCGCTGCCCGGTATTGCCCGTCCCCGCGCGCGCCATCGTTCGGGGCGACGCACTGGAACCCTGTATTTCCGCCGCTTCGATCCTGGCCAAGACGGAAAGGGATAAAATCATGCAGGCGTTGGCCGATATCTACCCGGGGTACGGTTTCGAACGCCATGTCGGTTACCCCACCGCGGGCCATCTGGCTGCACTAAAGGCGTTAGGTCCTTGCGCGGCACATCGAAAATCGTTCGCTCCCGTTAGACGAATTCTGCAACCAATACTGATATAAAAAGGAGACCCTGACCGTGTTCGTCATCATTGGTTATGTCGTGGCATTAGGCAGTATTTTCGGTGGCTACGCTGCCGCCGGAGGCCACCTCGCCGCGCTGTTACAACCGGTGGAATTGGTAATGATCGCAGGCGGGGCCATCGGCGCCTTTGTCGCCGCCAACTCCTTGCACGGAATCAAGCACACGCTGGGCGCGCTAGCCGGCTGCTTCAAGGGGTCCAAGGTTTCCAAGGCCTATTACATGGATGTGCTCGGCCTGTTGTTCGAACTGCTCGCCAAGGTGCGCAAGGAAGGCCTGATGTCGCTGGAAGGCGATGTCGAGGAGCCCGAGAAGAGTGCGATCTTCGGCAAGTATCCAATAATCATGGCCGACCATCACCTGGTCGAGTTCATCACCGATTACTTGCGCATGATGGTCGGCGGCAACCTCAATGCGATGGAAATCGAGACGCTGATGGACAACGAGATCGAAACCCATCACCACGAGGAAATGCATCCTTCGCACGCCGTCGCCAAACTGGCCGACGCCACGCCCGCCTTCGGTATCGTCGCGGCGGTGATGGGGGTGGTGCACACCATGGAGTCTCTGAGCCTGCCTCCTGCCGAACTGGGGCTCTTGATCGGCCATGCTCTGGTCGGCACGTTCCTGGGTATTCTGATTTCCTACGGTTTCTTCGCTCCCCTGGTTTCGGTATTGGAAGCCAAGGCAGGGGAAGCCGGCAAGGTGTTTCAGGTAGTCAAGGTCGTTTTGCTCGCCTCGCTAAACGGTTTCGCACCGGTGACTTGTGTTGAATTCGGCCGAAAAGTGCTGTTCTCCACCGAACGCCCGAACTTCCGCGAGATGGAAGACGACATCAAGGCGAGGAAAGGCAAATGAGAGGGTTCGCTAGTGGCTAGTGGCCACTGCTCACTGGTCGCTGGTCACTGATCACCGGTCACTGCTCACCGGCCACCGGCCACTGGCTAGTGCTTTATATAGCGTGCCGAAGGCGCGGTAACTTGATCTACCCGCTATGGGCTACTTGCCACTAGCAACCAGGAACCACATTTATGGCTGACGACACCCAACGCCCCATAGTCATCAAGCGCATCAAGAAAATCAGTGGTGGCGGCCACAGCGGTGGTGCATGGAAAATCGCCTACGCCGACTTCGTCACGGCGATGATGGCCTTCTTCCTGCTCATGTGGCTGCTCGGCTCCACCACCAAGGCGCAGTTGGAAGGCATCGCGCAGTACTTCAAGACGCCGTTGAAAGTCGCGCTGGCCGGCGGCGAAGGTTCTGGTGATGCCACCAGCGTCGTCAAGGGCGGGGGTCAGGATCTCACTCGCCGCGCAGGACAGATCAAGGAAGGCGAGGTTACAGGCAAGAAAGCCATCAACCTCGAGGCCAACCGCAAGCAGGTCCAGGAAGAGTCCGCTCGCCTGTCGAACCTCAAGGCCGTGCTGGAGAAAGCAATCGACAGCAACCTCAATATGTCCCAGTTCAAGAAGCAGTTGAAGATCGACATCACCAGCGAAGGCTTGCGCATCCAGATCGTCGACGACAAGAACCGCCCCATGTTTGACTCGGGAGGTGCGGTGATGAAATCCTACACGCGCGATATCCTGCGCGAGATCGGCAAGACCCTGAACCAGGTACCCAACCGCATCAGCCTCTCCGGCCATACCGACGCCACCTCCTATCCCGGCGGCGAACGTGGCTACAGCAACTGGGAACTCTCCGCCGATCGCGCCAATGCCTCACGACGCGAACTGGTGGCAGGCGGTCTGGAAGGCGGCAAGGTATTGCGCGTGATCGGACTCAGTTCCGCCGTCCCCTTCGCCAAGGACGATCCGGTCGCCCCGGTCAACCGCCGCATTTCCATCATCGTCATGAACAAGCAAGCGGAAGAAGCCATCACCAATGAATCCCCGCAGATCGAGGCGGAGACGGCCAAGGAAGTGGCTCAGCAATTGAATGTCAAGCACTGACCCCGCCTCCTGGACGCGACGACTGCCACCCGCCGTGGCAGCCCTGGCGGTGCAGTGCGTGGCGCTGATCGCGGCGGCGTCCTTGGCAATGTGGTTCCGGGCAGGGCCCCTACCCGCCTGGATTGCCCTGTCCGGCCTGCTCGCCGCCTTGTTGAGCCGCAGGCTGCACCTTCCCCTCTGGTGGCAGTTCATCGGCCTGATCTTTCTGCCCCTGCTCTGGTTGACCTTGCAAAGCGGCATCGAACCCGCATGGTTCCTCGCCGCTTTCCTCTTGCTGCTACTCACCTCGCTGGGTGCGATCCGCGGCCGCGTACCGCTCTACCTCTCCAGCCCAAGCGCGACCGCCGAACTGGCAGCACGCCTGCCAGATAGAGCGCGGGTACTTGACCTGGGTTGCGGACTGGGCGGTCCGCTGGCGAGCCTCAGCGCTTTGCGGCCCGACGCCACCTTGCAGGGCGTCGAGGCCGCGCCGCTCAACTGGTTGATCGCCCACCTGCGGCTTATGGGTCGCGCGCACATCCGCCTGGGCGACCTCTGGAACGCGGACTTGTCCCGCCAGGACGTGGTCTACGCCTACCTCTCCCCTGCCCCCATGGCCCGCCTTTGGGAAAAAGCGTGCAGCGAAATGCTCCCAGGCAGCCTGTTCATCAGCAACAGTTTTTCCATACCCGGCGTCGAACCGGACGAGGTGGTCGAGCTTCATGACCTGACCCATGCAAGGCTACTGATCTGGCGGATGCGATGACCCTGGCTGACTGGCTCGAACGATTGGCACCCGGCCCCCTACCGGTCTTCGCGCACACCCAAACACGGTTGTCCGAACAATGGCGACGCTCCGAGGAGATCGCCGCGCGCGAGGTCGCCCAGACTGTCCTGGCCGACCCGCTCGCCAGCCTTCTCCTGATCCAGGCCGCGAATCAGCGCTGCAGCCGGCTGGGGAGCGAGGTTTCCACGGCGGAGAGCGCCCTCATGATGCTGGGCATCAGCCACTATCTCGACCAGGCACGTAAGTTGCCGGTTCTGGAAGAAGGCCGTGTCGGGGGCGATGCCAAGCGCATGGCGGCGCTGCATGCCCTGCTGCGGCGCGTCCACCATGGTGCCTGGCAGGCGCGGGACTTCGCCGTCCTGCACAGCGATCTGCGCGCGGAAGAAGTCCAGCTTGCCGCCTTGCTCCATGCTGCCCCGGAATTTCTGCTGCTTCTGCGCGCCCCCGCCGAGGCGCGGCGCATGGCCAGGCTCAAGCATCGCATGCCGGCGGAGGAGGCTGAGAGTCTGGCTCTGGGAGGCATCACACTCGACCAATTGCGACTGCCGCTACTGGAGAACTGGAAGGTCGCACAACTCAGCCGCGATCTCCTCGACCCGGCCCTGGTGGGCAATCCACGCCAGACCATACTCATGGCCTGTCTCAACATCGCACAGCGATCCCAATATGGCTGGTGGGACGAAACTCTGCTGGGCGACTACCTCGCCCTGAGCAGCATAAACCTACTGTCTCTGGAAGTCGTGGTCGCCACTACCCATGCCAACGCCATGCACGCCGAACGCGCCGCTGGATGGATCACTGCACCCGGTGCTGGTGTCTGGATGCCCATGCTGCCCGGCCCTTGGCCTGTCGATCCGGACGAAGAGGAAACAGCGGAAGCTGCCGCCACAACGGTAGCCGTCCCCAAGGCTCCTGCTCCTGCTCCTGCTCCTGCCAGACACACGGCTTGCCCGATGCCGGACAAACGAGTGCTGCGAGAAGCCTTGCAAGGCATCGAAGGCCACCTGGACGGCACACTCAACCTCAACCAGATGTCCGCCATCATCCTCAAGGGATTGCATACAGGCCTTGGCCTCTCGCGTATTCTGTTCGCCATGGCCACGCCCGACGGGCTACAGATGAAATCCCGCTTCACCCTCGGCATTCCCGTGGAAGACCCGTTGCGCCACTTCGCCTTCAGACTCGATGCGCGCGACCTGTTCGGCCAACTCATGGGCAAGATGCAGGGGCTTTGGATGAACGAATCCAACCGCGAAAGGCTCTGGCCCATGATCCAACCCGCCTTGCAGGAAATGATAGGCAGCGGCGGCTTCTATGCCATGAGCCTGCACAGCAGCGGCAAACCGGTCGGCTTCATCTACGCCGACCGCGGCCACGGCGAATGCAACCTCGACCCGCATACCTACACCGATTTCAAGATGCTCTGCCTGCAAGCGGCGCGCGGTCTGGGCAAGCTGGGAGGCCTCTCCCCGGGCCAGTAGGCGGTGGGAGGCAGTCCCCACCGATGCGCCCCTTTCACGGGGTCACACCGCGCCTACTGGCCGAAGAACTCCTTCACTTTTTCCATGAAGGACTTGGCACGTGGGTTGTGTTTGCCTTCCTGGCCACCACAGCAACTGTCGAATTCACGCAGCAATTCCTTCTGGCGATCGGTCAAGTTGACCGGGGTTTCCACCACGATGTGCGCCATCAGATCGCCTGGACCCTGGCTACGCACACCCTTGATGCCCTTGCCGCGCAGGCGGAACACCTTGCCGCTCTGGGTCTCGCTGGGGATCTTGATACTGGCATGACCTTCGAGTGTGGGAATCTCGATTTCACCGCCCAGCGCCGCCGTGGCGAAGGAAATCGGCAGTTCGCAATGGAGGTCGTCATGTTCGCGCTGGAATACCTGATGTGCCTTGATGTGAATCTGCACATAGAGATCCCCTGGCGGCCCACCATTGACGCCGGCCTCCCCTTCCCCGGATAGCCGGATGCGATCACCCTCGTCAACACCCGAGGGAATCCGCACGGACAGGGTCTTGTGCTTTTTCATCCGGCCTTCGCCTTGGCAGTGGCCGCAAGGCTCCGCGATGACACGGCCATTGCCATGGCAGCGAGGACAGGTCTGCTGGATCGAAAAGAACCCTTGCTGCATGCGTACCTGACCATGGCCGCCGCAGGTCGGGCAGGTCACCGGTTCTGTGCCGGACTTGGCGCCACTGCCGTGGCAATGCTCACATTCGGCGAGCACCGGCACACGGATCTTGGTCTCGGTGCCACGCGCGGCCTCTTCCAGGGCAACTTCCAGGTTGTAGCGCAGGTCGGCGCCACGGTAAACCTGAGAACGACGCCCACCGCCACCGCCACCGCCGAAAATGTCACCGAAAATGTCTGAGAAGGCATCGGAGAAATCGCGCCCGCCGCCTCTCGATGCATCAACGCCGGCATGGCCGTACTGGTCGTAGGCGGCTCGCTTGTTGCCATCGGAGAGCAC
>CAISDD010000413.1 GCA_903883985.1 uncultured Pseudomonadota bacterium
CCACCGGGCCCCTCACCCTGCCCTCTCCCGAAGGGAGAGGGTTCCACCCCCTTCCCCCTCCGGGGGAAGGGCCGGGGATGAGGGCCTGCGCCGGCAGCTTAATGAAGGCAAGTTACGCGACATTACTTAGCACCATGAACCGAGAAATTCGGGTATCTCCGTCGCCAATGCTGGCATCATTGCCGGCGTCGAGAAATCTCTGATCCATACCCCCCCTTTTGTTGAATGAGGTCGCCACCACCATGAAAACCACCACGAAGCAGCGTCTAGGCGCGATCACCCTGGCTATCCTGTTGAGCGCCTGCGCCACACAGCCGGGAAAGGAAGTCGATAAAGGCATCGGCCAGCAGATCGCGGCGGCGGAGCAGGCTGGGAGTCTTGAATCCTTGTTCGAGAAATTTGCCTCTGAGGCGGGGAAGAAGGGCATGTTCGGCGAGAACAAGGAAGCCCAGACGGCGATGAAGGAGGTCGGGATACGCCTGGCTGCGCTGAAACAGGAAGAGGCCCAGACCCTCATGAAAGAGGGCCGCCTGCCCGCAGGTCAAGTGCCCCTGGCCTTGCTTACCCAGGCCGAGTCCACGGCCGGGCGCATGCAGCGCTGGGATGCGCAGCGGCAGAGTGCGTTCGCGGCAGAACTGGTGGGCGAACGCGCGCAAACCCAGGCGGCGCTGGATCGCCTGACGAGCGCCTACCGTGCCCTGGACGAAGGCGCCCTGGCGGCGCGTTACCGCACGCAGAGCGAAATCGCGGCACTGACCGGAGAGCAATCCCCCGAGGGCCAGGTCATCTTGCGCAACCGCGCGCACCTGTTGCAGGAAGCGTATGAAGCGGGGATCCATGCGCTAGAGGCGAAACGCCTGGAAGAGGCGGAAGCGCATTTCGCGGCGATCCGGGAAATCGCGCCAGACTACCCGAACCTGGATCGGCAGCTTACCCAGACCCGGGTGAGCCAGTTCGAGTTCCTCGCCGGCAATCGGCGTGACGACCTCGGCGCCGACCAGGCCCTGGCCCTGTATGCGGCGCTGCGCCAGCGGGCCGACTTCGCGGACCTGAAGCAGCAACTGGCCCCAGCGGCGGACAGCCTCTATCTCTTCATGGCCGCCAAGGGCGGGGCCGCATCGAGCGAGGACAAGTTGCCCGAAGCCTATGCCTGGCTGCAGCGGGCGCGCGCGCTGCGCAACTTGCAAGGCAGTCCGCGAGGGCTGAGCGCGGAAGAAAAGCACTACGCCGAGCAGATCTACACGCTGGCCGATGCCGCCGGCAAGAGCAACCAACCCGGGCTGGCGCTGGGCTACCTGTTCGTGGTGCAGGATGTCTATCCGGATTACCCGGAATTGCGGCGCAGCCTGCGCGAGATGCAGGACCGCACCCTGGATCGCGCCACCAAGAAGATCACCGCAGCCAACTTCTTGGGCAGCGGCGATTCTGCCCGTCTGGGCGGCTCGGTCGCCTCCAGGCTGACACAAATCCTGTTCAGCACCCTGCCCAACGATGTGCGCATCGTCGAACGCGAGCAGCTCGATGCGGTCATGAAAGAGCTAGAAATCGTCGCCATGCAAGGCAGCAGCAACGTCAAGATTTCGTCCGCCGACTATCTGGTGCAAGGTTCCATCCTCGAAGCCACGGTGGAGAACAGCGAGAAGAAGGGCCGCAAGACAGTGCGCGTGGTCACCCGCAAGAACCAGATCGCCAATCCCGAATATCTGGCGTGGGCCAAGGGCGCGCGCAACACCCCGGCGCCGGCGGAATTCCATGAGGAGCCGGTCTACGAGGACATCCCCATCAACATCTCCATGCAGCGCAAGGTCGGCGTGCTCAGTGTGTCCTATCGCATCGTCGATGCCAGTAACGCGCGCATGGTTTTTGCCGACAACCTTACGCGCAAACGCACCGAGTCCGGGGAGAGTTCAGAAGGCGTGCAACTGGGCGAATTCACCGCACCCATGAAGATCGCCGAACTGCCTTCCGACAGCGAAATCCTGGAGGGACTGGTCGGCGAGGTGGCCGAACAGATCGGCAAGCAGATGATCGAATTCCTGCGCGACCCGGAGGTGAAGTATGAAGCCGCCGCCGAACGCCACAAGAGCGAGGACAACCCGGCCGCGGCTGCGGAAATGCTGGCCAATGCCTGGGCCCTGACGCAGAAGAAGGGCAAACCGGCGGAGGCTCTGGGCAAACAACTGCGCGACCTGGCCTTGCACGCCCACCCTGCGGCCTAGACCATGCGGCTGCACCGCGTTTTCCTGCCCTGTGTACTGCTCCTGGCTACGCCCTGGGCGGGTGCCGCAGACGAGCCCGGCCTGCTCAATCGCGCCCAGCACTCGCTGGATCACCTGTTCGATTCCGCCGTCCAGGCCGTGAAACCCGCGATCGGTGACGCGCCGCAGCACATCACCGTGCTGCCGGCCGTGGGCGAGGGCACGCCGGAACAGCGCGAGGATATCCGCACGGCGATCCACAACAGCCTGAGTTCCAGGAATTTCGAGCTGAAGCGGCCGCAGGAAACCGACCTCGCCTTGATTACCGCCGGCATCAACCCGGACGCGCTGGCGCTGCAGAACCCCGACCGCCTGATGCTACTGCTAGGCCTCGAAGGCCTGGTCTACGTCGATGTCCTGTCGGTATCCAAGATCTATGCCGGCGCCTATGCGCAACAGAAGGTCAGCGTGCGGCTGCGCCTGTATTCTGCGGCGAAGAAGGCCTTCATCTGGGAGAAGGAGGAGACCCAGATCGCCCGCGAGGGGGGCCTGTCGCTCAGCCTCCTGGGCATCCTTACCACCGTGATCACCTCCACCAAGGTGCTCACAGAGGGCGTGCGCCAGACCCTGGTGGACAAGTTGGCACGCAATTTCGCCATCGACATCCCGCAACCCGAGACCGGCCCCACCAAGGCCGCGCCGCCATCCATCCAGGTCGCCTTCAGCAACTGGGGCGATGGCCCCTTCCGCGCCGGCGACGAGGTCGTCGTCTACATGAAGGGCGAAACCGGACTAGGCGCGAACTTCGACCTGGGCCATGACCGCACAGGCCTGCCGATGCGCGAGAAGGCCGCAGGCGAATATCTCGGCACCTATGTGGTGCGCGAGGACGACAACGCCAGCAACCAGATGGTCGTGATCCACGCCACCCGTCTGAGCCCGCGCGCCAGCTTGGACTGGAGGGTGCCGGGGCGGATCGGAATGGACAACAAGCCGCCTGGCTGCGTCGTCGACTTCAAGGCGCGCCCGGTACGCGAAGGCGTGCGCCTGGACTGGAAGAACCCGGACGGCGACGACACGACGGTCTTCACCCTGGAGCGCGCCGATCCGGACAGCGGCGTCTTCAGCAAACTGGCCGAGGTCGCCACCAACGAGTATGTCGACAAGAACGTCGCGGTTGGCCGCACCTGGCACTACCGCATCACGCCCCATGACGCCGCCAAAAACAAAGGCCCCAGTTCCAGCCTGGCCGTCGTCCCGGTCACCCCCGGCCCCACCGTCATCAGCGGCGAGATCGCCGAGAACACGAGCTTCCACGCCCTGGGCAGCCCTTACCGCATTCAGGGGGCCGTTCAAGTCGCACGCAACGCCACCCTGACGCTGGAGCCAGGCAGCATGGTCGAGTTCAGCGAGGGGGCGAGCCTGGAGGTGCAAGGCGGCATCCAGGCCCTGGGCGAGCCCGACGACCCGATCGGTTTCAGCGGCCACTCCTGGCATCTGCGCATCAACGACAGCGGCAACCGCGTACAGCTTTTGCGCCAGACCCGTTTCGACGGTGGCAACCTGGAAATCCACGCCGCCACCGCCCATTTCGAGCATTGCATCTGGCGCAACATGGAAACCGGATTGCTGGCCGATCAGGCCGCCGAACTGCGCATCGCGTCGGGCGTATTCGCCCAGAACCAGACTGCACTGCGCCTGGGAAAAAGCAAAGCCCATCTGGAAGGCGTCGAGTTTCGCGGAAATCAGACCGCGCTGGCGGCCGTCCCCGGCGCCAACCTAGGCGCGCGCAGCCTGCTCTTCGACGGCAACCTACTGCATGTCGACACCACCGCCCCCCTGGACCTGGGTGCGGCCCGCTTCAGCGACGCCAGCTACCCGGACTGGCTAACGCATCTGCATGGCCCGGTTAAAATCGACTGGGACGCCCTGCCTGCGGACCAGAATCTCTTGCTCCTATGGAGCCGTGGCGCCTGGAACAAGGTCTATACCGCCCTGGCGCGCGACGATCATGCCGGCGCCCTGGCCGACCTGGGCGCGCTGGAATCCTCGCTCGACGCCAACGGTCGCGGCCTGAAAGCGGCCCTGGAAGTGCTGACCGGTAAGAAACCCGCGGACGAGGTCGCCGCCGCTACCCCCTTCTCCCGTGCTGCGCAAAACCCAAGCGCCTGGATCTGGGTCCAGGAAGTGAATCTGCCCTATGAAGCCGCCCTGGCGGATGCGCCCGCCCGCCTGCTCGAAGAAGCAAAACAGCGCTACGCGCGTGCCCTGATCAGCCAGCGCTATCCGGCAACGCAGTCCGCTGCGGTCTCCCGCGCCCTCAAGCTCGACCTGGCACGCCACCAGCGCGCCCGCCTGCTCCTGCCCGGCGAACGCGACGGTGCCTACTGGCACTACCGGGTCGCGTGGCTGCTCGAGCGCCCTGGCCTGGAGAGCGACCTGAAGCTGGCCGGCGTGCTCGAACGCGACAAGAGCACGCTGGTGATCGGCCTGCTCAACCAGGGCGAACGCGGCGAAGCCACCCAGCGCTTGATCGACCTTCTGCAAAAACATAAGATCCGTCTCATCGACCTGGGTCAGGGTGGCTATACCGCCCGTGCCCAGGAAAAAGCGCGTGAAGCGGGCGTCAATCTGGTACTGGAAACCCGCTATGCCATGGATGTCAGCCGGACCAAGCTCTCCGCCGAGCTCAAGCGCTTCGAGGCGCACCTGACCCTGAATCTCTACGATGCCCACGACACCCTGGTGCTGCGGCGCTTCAGCGCCACCGGCAGCAGCGCCGATTTCCGCGAGAGCAGCGGCATCGAGAAAGCCCTGGGCCAGGCATTCGGCCAGATCGAAGCGGACATCCTCACCAGTCTCTGGCGCCTGGACGAAGCCGCCAAGAAGTCCGCCCCATAATGGGTGCGAACGTCTGGAAACCCCATGTCGTCGTCGCCGCCATCATCGAGCGGGGCGGCCGCTTCCTGCTGGTGGAAGAACACACCGAGTTCGGCCTGCGCCTCAACCAACCCGCGGGCCACCTGGAGGAGGGTGAGTCGCTGCTGGACGCTGTGCGCCGCGAGGTGTTCGAAGAAACCGCCCACCACTTCGAGCCGGAAGCGCTGTTAGGCGTCTACCGCTGGCGCCACCCGCAAAAACCCGAACGCACCTATCTGCGTTTCGCCTTCACCGGCCGGGTGACCGGGTTCGATGCCAGTGCTGCGCTCGACCATGGCATCGTCCGCGCGCTCTGGCTATCGGCAGAGGAAATCGTGGCGCTGCGCGCCCGCCACCGCAGCCCGCTGATCCTGGACTGCATCCGTGACTACCAGTTGGGGCGCCGCTATTCACTGGACTTGATAAGCGACTATCCCGACTCACCTGGAGAGAGGGAAGCGTCTTGAGCCGCATCGTCGTCGGCCTCTCCGGCGGGGTCGATTCCGCCGTCGCGGCCCTGCTCCTGAAGCAACAGGGGCACGAAGTGCGCGGTGTGTTCATGAAAAATTGGGAAGCCGACGACCTCGAAGAAGACTGCCCCATCGCTCAGGACTACCGCGACGTGTTGGAGATTGCGGAAACGCTAGGCATCGAAGTCGAGCTGGTCAACTTCAGCCGCGAATACCAGGAACGGGTGTTCGCCTATTTCCTCGCGGAATACCGGCGCGGGCGCACACCCAACCCGGACGTGCTATGCAACGCCGAGATCAAGTTCAAGGCCTTCCTTGACCACGCGATTTCCCTGGGCGCCGAACACATCGCCACCGGCCACTACGCCCGTCTGGAGGGCGAAGCGCCGCTGCGCCGCCTGGAAAAGGCCGCGGACGCCAACAAGGACCAGAGTTACTTCCTCTACCGCTTATCCCAAGCGCAGATCGCCCCCGCCCTGTTCCCCCTGGGTGGGCTCACCAAGCCGCGAGTGCGCGAGATCGCCCGCCAGGCACGACTGCCCGTCGCAGAAAAGAAGGACAGCACCGGCATCTGCTTCATCGGCGAGCGTCCCTTCCGCGCCTTCCTGCAACGCTACCTGCCAACCCAGCCGGGTGACATGGTGACCCCGGAGGGGCGGATCATGGGCAGGCACCAGGGCCTCATGTACCACACCATCGGTCAGCGCCGTGGCCTGGGGATAGGCGGGGTGAAGGGTGCGGCGGGAGACAAGCTCGATGGAGAGCCCTGGTTCGCCGCCGGCAAGAACCTGGAAACCAATGAACTGATCGTGGTGCGCGGCCACGACCACCCCCTGCTGCTCTCCACCACCTTGCACGCCGAAGACCTCTCCTGGATAGGCCCGCCGCCCTTCGTGGGGAAGCATTACGGCGCCAAGACCCGCTACCGCCAGGAAGACGCCGCCTGCGTGGTGGCAGCGATGAGCGCCGACACCCTGGTACTGCGCTTTTTGCAGCCGCAATGGGCTGTTACACCTGGACAATCCGTGGTGTTGTACGAAGCGCACACCTGTCTGGGCGGCGGCATCATCCAGGCATAGACGCCTGAAAACGTCTCAGGCCGCCGCCACGGCCACGCCGACCGCCTCACCGCCAACATCCAGAAAAAATAAGGTCGACCGTAACCCCGCATCCGCGTACAATGCTCCTAGATGTTTGATTTCAAGTGGTTGACAGTACCGGTGCAAAACCTGATGCAGCCTTGTAATTGAACATGTACCTGGGGGTTTCCCCTTCTATCTCTTTAAGGACTGCAACAAATGTCGACTGGTACCGTGAAATGGTTCAACGAAACCAAGGGTTTTGGCTTTATCACTCCTGATGGCG
>CAISDD010000414.1 GCA_903883985.1 uncultured Pseudomonadota bacterium
AGGCTGCGCCACCTGGGCCGCGACATCATCGGGCACACTAACCGCGTCCAGTTGCAGCGTGGTCGTACCGGTCGCGAGGGAATTGACGCTGGGCAGGCCGCTATCCGCCATGCCCCCCACATCACCGCCGCCACACCCGCCCAGCAAAGTCACTGCGTACAACAGCAAGCCTGCACCTGGAAGTGGGTGGAATCCGGATTTCCTCATCGAAACTTTCATGGTCGTCGCGCTCCTAAATGGGCGAGAGCCACGCTCAGACGATGCCCGCTTTCGCAAGCGAACAAACGGCAACCCCGCCGCCATGGCGCTCGTGCGCGGTAGGCCGGTGATTTTGCGTCCCCGTCTTTCGACGAGTTTGCTCTCGTATTCAACTAAAAGTATCCCCGCCGGTGGCGGAAAACCAGCCCTACATTAGCTTCGTCGGGCAGTTTCAGACTTGTTAAACATCATATCACATTCCCTGGCGCGTCGATGTCTATGATCCATATTTACGCATTTTTACAACATAGTAATTTGCCCGAGGACAGCACCCCATGGAAAACCCATGGGAAGCCCATGGCAGGGCTAGGCCAGCTTCTCCACCCGCACGATCCGCTCCAGCGGCTGTCCCTTGCGGGCGCGGTGCAGGCGATACTTCTCCAGGGCTTCGCCGACCAGGTTCGCGCTGACGGGACGGCCGAGGCGGGTCTTGCCTTCCACGACCAGACGCTGACCATCGAAGGTGGTGAGCGCCACGAGGCGGGCTTCGCCCTCCAGCTTCATCAACTGCACGCCCTTGCCGGCGGAGAGGGACTTCATCTCCTCCAGTGGGAAAACCAGGAGCTGCCCGTTGTCCGCAGCCACGGCCACCCAGGCGCCGTTCAGGCGCACCGGGGGCAGCGGCTGCCAGCCGGCATCCAGGGTAAGAAAGGCCCGGCCGGCGCGTTGCTTTGAAATCAGGTCGGCGAGCTGGCAGAGAAAGCCGTAACCGCCATCGCTGGAGATCAGCCAGCGGCTGTCTGAAGCGGCGGAGAGGGCGTGGAGCAGGCGCTCGCCACGGGGGAGATCGGCCAGGGTGGACAGCGGCACGCCGTCGCCGCGCCCGGTGGGCAGATCGGGAATGCGCAAGGCATAGCTGCGACCGCAGGAGTCGAGCAGAAGCAGCGGCCAGGTGCTGCGAGTTTCCAGGACGGCCAGCGGGCCGTCTCCAGCCTTGTACTGGATCGCCGCCGTATCCAGTCCGTGACCTGCCCGTGCGCGCAGCCAACCGTTCTTCGAAACGATGACGGTCATGGGTTCATCGACGATGGCGTCCTCCGTGTTGGCGGCGGTGACAGCGGCGGCGACTTCGATCAGGGTGCGCCGCGCATCGCCGTATTTCTTCGCATCGGCGCGTATCTCGGCGATCACCAGGCGCTTCAATTCGCCCGAGTCCCCCAGCAAGCGCAACAGACCGTCTCTTTCCAGGCGCAGCTCGGCGTGCTCCTTTTCGATCTTGATGCCTTCCAGGCGGGCCAATTGGCGCAGGCGGATTTCCAGGATGTCATCGGCCTGTATCTCGGAGAGACCGAAAGCGGCCATGAGATCGGCCTTGGGGTCGTCCGCCTCGCGAATGACGCGTATGACCTCGTCGATGTTGAGCAAGACCGCCTGACGGCCTTCCAAAATGTGGATACGGCGATCCACCGAGTCGAGACGGTGGGCAGTGCGCCGGCGCACGGTATCGACGCGGAAACTGGCCCATTCCTGGATCAACGCCACCAGCCCTTTCTGACCGGGCCGACCGTCCCGCCCGACCACGGTGAGGTTCATCGGCGCGGTGGTTTCCAGGCTGGTCTGGGCCAGCAACAGGCGCATGAAACTGTCCGGGTCCTGGTTGCGCGATTGCGGTTCCAGGACGATGCGCACCGGCGCCTTTTCGTCGGATTCGTCGCGCGCCGCCTCCAGTGCGGCTAGCAAGGCCGCCTTCAAAGTCTTCTGTTCCTGCGTGAGCTCCTTTTTGCCCGTCTTGATCTGCGGGTTGCTAAGGGCGTCAATCTGGGTCAGGACCTGGGCGGTGGACACGCCCGGCGGCAATTCCGTGACCACGACCCGCCATTGTCCGCGCGCCAGCGGCTCGATCCGCCAGCGAGCACGCACGCGCAGGCTGCCGCGCCCTCCCTCGTAAGCGGACTGGATGTCGGCCGGGCCGGAGATAATCTGACCGCCGCCGGGAAAATCCGGGCCGGGCACGAGCTTGAGCAAGTCGGCGAGCAAATCCGACGTGGCAGCATCGGGATGCTGCAACACATGCACGGCGGCCGCAGCCAGCTCGGCCAGGTTGTGCGACGGAATTTCCGTGGCCATGCCCACGGCGATGCCGGAAGCGCCATTGGCCAACAGCATGGGCAGGCGCGCCGGCAGCAGGACAGGCTCCTTGAAGGCTCCGTCGTAGTTGGGTTTGAAACCGACAGTGCCAGCGTCAATTTCGGAAAGCAGCAGTTCGGCGTAGGGCGTGAGTCGGCTTTCCGTGTAGCGCATGGCCGCAGCACCGTCGCCGTCGCGCGAGCCGAAATTGCCCTGACCGTCGATCAGCGGGTAGCGCAAGGTGAAGCCCTGCGCCATGCGCACCATGGCGTCGTATACGGATTGATCGCCGTGCGGGTGCAGCTTGCCGATGACATCGCCCACCACGCGCGCGGATTTGACGTGCCGGGTGGTGGCGGACAAGCCCATCTCGCGCATGGAATAGAGGATGCGCCGCTGTACCGGCTTCATGCCGTCTTCCACGGACGGCAGCGCCCGGCCCAGTACCACGCTCATGGCGTAGGACAGGTAGCAGCGCTCGGCGAATTCGGAGAGGGGCAGATAGTCCTTCTCCGGCACTTCGCCCGATGGCGGCGGCTGAAGTGGTGGCGCTTCGCCACTGGGCGGAGCGAACAGGTCGAGAGTTAGAGAGTCGTCGTGCTGGGTCATTGCCTGCCCTCGGGGGGCTACGCCCCACCCGTCTTGGTTGCCTGGTGCGCCTTCGATTTTGCGCGGCAATCCGCGCATTTCCAGCGTTTCGCGCCATTGGCGCAGCGCACCAGAGCGCCGCCCAGGAGCGGTTTGGTACGCCCGCAACTGGAGCAGAAACGCCGTTCCTCCAGGTCGTTCGCCGTCGTTTCTGCTGTCGTTTCTTCCGATTTCATATATCTGCCTCTACCGTATTGCCTTTTTCTTCCATCCATACACGCCGCGCGCCGGCACAACCCTTGCCCATAAGCATATCGAACATGGTGATCGCCGACGCTATTTCCTCACGCGACACCCGCACCGGCAGAACCCGACGCGTCGCCGGGCTCATCGCCGTTTCCCGTAATTGTTCCGGATTCATCTCCCCCAGGCCCTTGAAGCGACCCACTTCGATGGCGTCTTCCTTCACCCCCTCGCGTACCAGGCGTTCGCGTATCGAGCCCAGTTCGTCCTCGTCCAGGGCATAGAAGCGGCGCATCGGCTTCTTTCCCCGCGCCGGCACGTCCACCCGATACAGCGGCGGCTGAGCGACACAAATCCGGCCCTGTTCCACCAGCCGAGGGAAGTGGCGGAAAAACAAGGTCAGCAGCAAGGTATTGATGTGGGAGCCA
>CAISDD010000415.1 GCA_903883985.1 uncultured Pseudomonadota bacterium
AAAGGCGCGCAGACCGCCTCGGCGGCCTGCGAGGAATCCTCGGCGGCGGTGAATCAGATCGAGAAAGGTCTGGAGGTGGCACAGCAACGCGCCACGGCCAGCGGCCAGATCGTTAAGAACGTGCAGGCTACCTTGACCACCAACAAGAAAGCAGTGGATGAACTGATCACCGGCATTACCAGTTCCGTGACAGGAACCCAGGCCAGCATCAAACAGGTGAAGGACTTGGAGCAGGTGTCGAGGCGCATCGACAAGATCGTTGGCGCCATCACCACCGTCTCGATCCAGACCAATATGCTCGCGGTCAATGGCTCGATTGATGCGGCGCGCGCCGGAGAATTCGGCAAGGGCTTCGTTGTGGTATCCACCGACATCCGCAACCTGGCTCGCGATTCGGCAGAAAACGCCGATCGCATCACGGATCTGGTGAAAGCGGTGCAGGATCAGATCGCCTTCGTCAGCACCGATCTCGGTGAGATCGTCAAGTCCGCCATCAACGAGGTGGAATTGGCCAAAGCCTCCACCGGCAACCTCAACGTGATTGAAACGGACGTCGCCGAGGTCGACCGCGGAACCCAGGAAATCCTGGCCGCAGCCAATGAAATCGCGGGCGCCATCGGCCAGGCGAAGAAGGGCCTGGAGCAGATATCCGCCGCAGCGCAGCAAGCCGACAAGGCCGCTACGGAAGCCGCCGGCGCCGCCGAGCAGCAGTCCAAGGGTGCCGAGGAACTGGCTTCCGCCATCGAGGAAATCGCCTCGCTCGCCGATGAACTGCAAAGCGTCTGAGCGAAGGGGAGACCATCATGACTGAAGAAGTTATCGAGCAAACAGAAGTCGAGGCCAGCCAGATACACACAGGCGACCCGGTTGCCGGCGAAGCGGTCAGCAACACTCGACAGTTCGTCACCTTCCTCGTCGGCGGCGAGGTGTTCGCGGTGGACATGGCGCCGGTGCAGGAGATCCTGCGTGTTCCCGAGGTAGTGCGGGTGCCGCTGGCGCCGCGCACCCTGGAAGGCTTGTCCAATCTGCGCGGACGAGTCCTGCCTATCATTTCCTTGCGCCGCATCTTCGGCTTCGACGACCAGGTCCACGATGACGCGACACGGGCGGTAGTGATCGACATCGGTCAGCCTCTGGGTTTCGTGGTCGACCGCGTGGCCAGCGTCATCAATGTCGAACCCGAGCAAATCGATGGAGTGGACAGCATCCGCGGCACGGTGGACAGCGAGTTGCTGACCGGCATCCTGAAAGATGTCGGCGGCTATCCTATGGTCATGGTGCTTGACTTTGCCCGGCTGATCGCCCAGGAGTTCGCCGAGATCGCCGCCCTGGGCAAGAGCGGCAGCGGGGCGGCCGCCCATGTCGAGGCCAATCTCGACGAGGAAGAAACAGACAGCGACGAACTGCAACTGGTGAGTTTCTCGGTGGCCGAGCAGGAATACGCCATCGACATTGCCAGCGTGCATGAGATCGTGCAGGTGCCTGAAGCCATCGTCCATGTGCCCAATTCGCCTGCCCACGTACTCGGCCTGATGACCCTGCGCGAACGCCTGCTGCCCCTGGTTTCCTTGCGCAGTCTGTTTGGACTACCGGCGAAGGCGCTGGACGAGAAAAGCCGCGTCGTCGTCGTCGCCCTGGGCTCTGCGGCGGTGGGTGTGGTCACGGACAGTGTCTCGGAGGTGCTACGCGTACCCAAGAACGAGGTCGATGCGATGCCCGCGCTGCTCGCGCGTGACGGCGAGCTGTCGGACATCAGCCAGATCTGTCGACTGGACAAAGGCAAGCGGCTGGTCTCCATCATCTCCGCTGACAACATGTTCAAACATTCGGCGGTCAAGGACGCACTGAAGACGGCGGAAATCATGAGCGACAATAGTAATAACGAAGAAGACGGCGTCAGCGAGGAAGATGAACAGGTCGTCGTATTTCAACTGGCCGCCGGAGAGTTCGGCGTGCCCATAGAGAGCGTGCAGGAAATCGTGCGCGTGCCCGAGGAATTGACTCATGTGCCGAAGGCGCCACCCTTTGTCGAGGGCGTCATCAACCTGCGCGGTGCAGTGCTGCCGGTAATCGACCAGAGGAAACGCCTCGATCTGCCACCGATAGATCGCAACGACCGACAGCGCATCATGGTGTTTTTGCTCTCGGGGGTGCGCACCGGTTTCATCGTCGATGCGGTGACCGAGGTGCTGAAGATACCCAAGACCGCCATCGAGGCTTCGCCCAGGCTCTCCGACCAGCAGTCGCACCTATTGGGTCGTGTCGCCAATCTGGAAAAGCAGAAACGCATGATCCAGTTGATCGAACCGGCTCATCTGCTCGACGATAGCGACAAGGTCTCACTCTCTGCGCTGTCGAAGTAAGAACGGCGAGAGACCCAGAGAGGACAGCCGGGATGACCATCAAGCTGCTCATCGTCGACGATTCTGCCCTGATGCGCCGGCAACTGGCACAGATGTTCGAGGGTGCCGGCGCGGGTGAATTCGAGCTGCGCATGGCCAGGAATGGCAAGGAGGCGGTAGAAGAAAACCTCGCCTTCAAGCCCGACGTCATTACGCTAGACATCAACATGCCGGAGATGGACGGCATCACCGCGCTGTCGCATATCATGACCTCGCGCCCGGTGGCGGTGATCATGGTCTCCTCGCTGACCGAGAAGGGGGCCATCGCCACCTTCGAAGCGCTGGCCTTGGGCGCGGTGGATTACATCGCCAAACCGGGTGGCACGATTTCGCTCTCCATGGACGAGATCACGGCGGAACTCCTGGGCAAAGTGCGGACCGCCGCCCGCGCCAAGCCCAAGAGCGCCAAGCCTGGCGGCGCCAGAGGTCTGGCCGCGCGCCTGCGCGAGGAGCGCGAGGAACATGCTGCGCGACCAGCGCCGGTGCGCCCGGCCTTCGTGCGCCGTGGAATTGTCCCCGAAGAGGGCTTGGTCGTCATCGGGGTATCCACCGGGGGCCCCAGCACCCTGGAGGAGATACTGCCAAAACTGGCAGCCGACTTCCCCTTTCCCATCCTGGTTGTCCAGCACATGCCAGCCTATTTCACCGGTCCTTTCGCCCAGCGCATGAATCAGAACTGCGCCCTGGAAGTGGTCGAGGTGACCCGGCCCATGGAAGTATTGCCGGGCACCATCTACATCGCCCGTGGTGGCGCCGACATGGTGGTGGCGGCGCGCGCGGGGAAACTGATGGCCCTGGCCAAGCCGGAATCGCGGCAGCACCTCTGGCATCCCTCGGTCGACCTTCTCGGGCGCTCCATACTCGAGCATTGCGAGGCCAGTCACGTCATCGGCGTCATGCTTACCGGCATGGGTTACGATGGCGCCGATGTTTTTACAGAAATCAAGAAGCAGGGTGGTCGCACCATCGCCGAGTCGGAAGAAACCGCGGTGGTCTTCGGCATGCCCAAGGAACTGATCGATCGCGGCGGGGCTAGTCTGGTTCTGCCCGTGGAAAAAATCGCCATCCAGCTGCAAAGCTGGGCGCGCGGATAGGAGTCAAGACGTGGCCATCGTCAAACGCGTTCAAACCAAAACCGTCGATAGCGACGAGCGCAGCCGTCCGCGCGACTTGGCCGGTCTCGTGGTCAACCTGGAAGCGCCCAACGCGACGGCCCGACGGTGGGCGGTACGCGATCTAGCCCAGTTTTCCGAGGCCGTTCCGGCCTTGGTCGAACGTCTGGAGATCGAGACTGACGCCACGGTGCGCGAGGCCATTTTCATGACGCTCACCGAGATCGGCGATGCCACCGCCGTACAGGGCCTGGTCAAGTGCTTACGCAGCGAGGAGGCAGCACTGAGGAACGAGGCGATCGAGGCGATGAAGCACCTGCCCGATGCAGTGGCCCCGATCATGGCCGGCCTTCTGGCCGACCCGGTACCCGACGTGCGCATCTTTGCCGTCAACATACTCGAATCGCTGCGTCATCCTGATGTGGAGAAGTGGCTGATCGAGGTCATCAGCGAAGACAGTCAGGTCAATGTCTGCGCCACGGCGGTCGATCTCTTGGGCGAAGTGGGAACCGAGGCGGCCATCGGCCAACTCGAAGCGCTGAAGCGACGCTTTGCGGACGAACCCTACATCCTGTTCGCCGCCGATCTGGCGCTACGGCGCATAGGCGAGGCCTAGACCGTGGAAGAGACTCACATCACGACCGAGGACTTCATGAAATTCCGGGAGTTCTTCTACCGTAAGACCGGCATCCAGTTCGAGGACAGCAAGCGCTACTTCGTGGACAAGCGTCTGGTCGAGCGCATAGAGGCCACCGACAGCGGGAATTTTCGTACCTATTTCACCCTACTGCGTTTTCAGAGCGGCGGCGAAGAGTTGCAGGCGCTGACCAATACCATGACGGTGAATGAGACCTACTTCTTCCGCGAGGAGTATCAGTTCAAGTGCCTGGTCAATTCCCTCTTGCCGGAGATCGTCAAGAAGAAGCCAGTAGATTCGACCTTGCGCATCTGGTCCATCCCCTCCTCCTCGGGAGAAGAACCCTATTCCATCGCGCTCTATCTGACCGAGTACTGGCCTGACATTGCGCACAGGGATGTGGAACTGATCTCCTCCGACATCGACACCAGCATCCTGAAAAAAGCGCGTGCCGGCAAGTACTCGGAGCGCTCGGTGCAGCATCTGCCGGCCGTTCTCCTGCAGCGACACTTCAGGCGCACGCATGACGGCGAATACCAGATCTCGGATGATTTGCGTCAGGCCGTCGAGTTTTCCCGGGTCAATCTCTCTGAACCGGCAGACACACGGCACTACCGAGGCTTCGACGTGATTTTCTGTCGCAACCTGCTCATCTACTTCGATGATCTGTCACGACAGAAGGCGGCCGAGGCCTTCTACGACGCCTTGAATCCCGGCGGCTACATCTGCCTGGGCCATGCGGAATCGATGAGTCGCATCACTTCGCTGTTCCGCGTGCGCAAGTTTCCCGAAGCCATTGTCTATCAGAAGCCGGAGGCCAGATGAGTCTAACCCTGAAACGCATACTCGTCGTCGACGACGCCGCCACTGTGCGCATGTATCACCGCTCGATACTCGAAGGCGCGGGCTATGCGGTGGAGGAGGCGATCAACGGCATCGAGGCGCTGGAGAAGGCACTGACCCTACCCTTCGATCTCTATCTGGTGGACGTCAACATGCCCAAACAGGACGGCTACGGCTTCCTGCGCGAACTACGCCGGCAGGATATTCCACAAGCTCCGGCGGTGATGATCTCGACCGAAGCCGAAGGCCGCGATCGAGCCCGAGCCTATGAGAGCGGGGCCAATTTCTATCTGGTCAAACCGATCAAACCGGAGGAACTGCTGGCACACTGCCGCCTCCTCCTGAACGCTCCAGGTGGCACGCTATGAATTCCCTGCTCGAACAGTTCATCCTCGAAGCACGCGATGCCCTGCATGGCATCGCCGAGAAGCTGATGGCTCTCGAGGACGCCCCAGGCAGCGCCGAGTTGATGGTCGAGCTGTTCCGCCTGGTGCACACCCTGAAGGGCAACAGCGGCTTGTTCGAATTCCCGGAGATGACCCGGGTGCTGCACGCCGGCGAGGACTTGATGGACAGCGTGCGCGAGGGCCGCCTTGCCTACTCGCAGGAACTGGCGGATCGACTGCTAGACGCCATGGATTTCGTCGGCATGCTGCTGGACGAGATCGAAACCACCAAGGCCATACACCCCAACCACTCCGAGACCTCGAACCGTTTAGCACTGGGGCTGCACGCGCTGACCCCGGTCAAGACGGATGCGGCGACTCTGCCCTCCGCCGAGTTGGCAGCGCCCATGGCTGTGACCGCGCCCGCCCTGGAGCGTATCCCGGAAGCGGCGCGGATCGCCGCCTGGCGTGCAGCGGCCAGTGGTCGTCCTCTGTTCTGGATCGTCTACCGCCCGGACGAAGAGAGTTTCTTCAAGGGCGAAGACCCCTTCCATCAGGCGCGGCAAATTCCCGGGCTGCTCTGGGGGTCCGCAGTGGCGCGGACTGTCTGGCCGACCCTGGCCCTGCTCGACTGCTATCGCTGCCAGACCGATTTTCAGTTGCTAGTCGCTGGCCCCCGCGCCGAACTCGACCAGCTCTTTCGCTATATGCCAGAGCAGGTGTCGATCCAGTCGGTCGATCCACTCGCCCTGGTGATGCCCGCTGGCCACCCCAATGGCGGGCCGGTCTACGACGATTTCGCGGCCGAGGCCCAGACCCTCCTGGCGGCAGGCGATATGGCCGGGCTGGCAGTCGCCGCAGCCAGCCTGCTCGAAATTTCTTCACCGGCGCTGTGGCTGGCATCCGACCTGCGCTGGCTTCTGGCCATACTCGAAACCACACCGGAAAAGACGGCTGTCCTGGGCCGGTTGATCGCCGCCTTGACTACCCTGACAGCGCCAGACTGGGCGGGCATTTCGGCTGAGCCCGAGCCTGCGCCGCAAACACCGGCGCCATTCACCCCGGCGTCGCCGCCTGCCGTGGAGGACGGACTGAGGCTCGCCGCTTTACTCGCGGCCCAGGCCGAGATCCTCGCGCTGCCCGATAGCGGCGACTGGCTGCCGGGGCGCTTGAAGTCGGTGGCGGTGACGCTGGCAGCCTGCTTAAGGCAACAAGGGGAGACCGCCGAGGAGGTGGAGGAGGCGCTGGCGGCCTCGCTCGAAGCGAGCTCGGCCAGCCCACTGCGCAACTGGCTGGAGGCGCATCGCGAAGGGCAGGTCGCACCACTCTTGCCAGCCGGGTCCATCCCCGCTCCCGCGAACGAGATCGCGCCAGTCCGGTTGGCGAGCGAAATCGCTGCAAGCGCAGATACCAGCCCAGATACCGGCGCAGCGGCTGGAGAATGGCAAAAGTTCGGTCGCCGAATGGAGGACGCGCAGTTTGGCAAGGTGTTGAAGGTCGACCAGGCCAAGGTGGATCTCCTCATGAACCTGATCGGCGAGATGGTGGTGGCCAAGAACAGCCTCCCCTATCTAGCCAACCGTGCCGAAAACCAGTTTGGCGTGCGGGAACTCGCGCGCGAGATCAAAGCCCAGTATGCGGTGATCAACCGGATCGCCGAAGAGATGCAGGACGCCATCATGCAGGTACGCATGACCCCGGTGTCCTTTGTCCTGCAGCGCTTTCCACGGCTGGTCCGTGACACCTCGCGCAAGCTGGGCAAGGAAGTGGATCTGATACTGGTGGGCGAGGACACCGAGGCCGACAAGAACATCGTCGAAGCCCTGGCCGACCCCCTGGTGCACATCGTCAGGAACAGCTTGGACCACGGACTGGAGATGCCCGAGGAGAGGCTGGCGGCGGGCAAGCCGCGCTCAGGAAAACTGACCATACGCGCCATGCAGGAATCCGACCGGGTGCTGATCGAGATCAGCGACGACGGCCACGGCATAGACCCGGTCATCATCAAGCGCAAGGCCTACGAAAAGGGTGTCATCGACGAGGCGACGATGGAGCGCATCAGCGACCAGGAGGCCATCAACCTGGTCTTCGCCGCCGGTTTCTCCACGGCGGAGACGGTCTCCGATCTCTCGGGTCGCGGGGTCGGCATGGACGTGGTACAAAGCGCCATCGACCGGGTAGGCGGCTCGGTGACCCTGAAGAGCGTGGTCGGCCAGGGCACGACGCTGACCCTGTCCTTGCCGCTGTCGATGGCAGTGACCAACGTCATGATCATCGAGTCCGATGGCCAGATCTTCGGCGTGCCCATGGACATGGTGGTGGAAACGGTGCGCCTGCCACGGGCCGATATCCGCAGCATCAAGCGGCAGAAGACGACAGTGCTACGCGGCCGTATCGTGCCGCTGATAGCGCTCAACGATCTATTGGCGGTGGCGGCCGAAGCCGCGGTCAACGCCGACGACGAGTTCGCCACCCTGGTGGTGCGAGTCGCTGGCGAGCACGTGGGACTCCTGGTCGATGATTTCCGCGAAGTGGTGGACGTGATCCTCAAACCCCTGCCCGGAGAACTGGGCCGGCTGGCTACCTATGCCGGCACGGCACTCCTGGGCGATGGCTCGGTATTGATGGTGCTGAACCCGAAAGGACTGTTCTGATGGCTATCGCATATGAAAAGAAAAAGGCGATATTCGCCGAACAGGTCAGCGTCGAAGAGGCCGAGGGTCTGCTCGAATGGCTGCGGGCCAATCCCAAGGCCAAGCTCGATCTCGCTGCCTGCACCCATCTGCACACCGCCATTCTGCAGGTGCTGATGGCGGCCAAGCCGCATATCAGCGTCTGGCCTAAGGACGCCGGCCTGGCCCTGTGGATCAAGGGCGCGATCGAATCGAAACCTGGAGTATGACCGTGGCCAAAACCGTATTTATCGTCGACGACTCGCTCACCATGTTGATGAGCATCAAGCGCACCCTGGAGATGGGCGGCTACGCCGTCGAGACCGCCAGGGATGGGTTGGAAGCCTTCACCCGCCTGAAGGGCGGGTTCAAGCCCGACCTCATCATCACCGACATCAACATGCCCAACATGAATGGCATAGAATTTATCAAGAACGCCCGCACACTGCTGCGCTTCACCCCCATCCTGACTCTGACCACGGAGAGCCAGGCGGTCAAGCGCGACGAGGCGAAGAAACTGGGCGCCACCGGCTGGCTGGTCAAGCCGTTCGCCGGTGCGGAACTGCTGGCTGTGGTCAAACAGGTACTGCCCGGAGCCTAGGCCCGCATGCAATCGCCCACCTTATCCGCCATCGTCCTTGACAAGCCCTGGCTCAACTTCGGGCTGTCGGTGGTTTGCTCCATCGCCGTCGGGGGGCTGGTGTGGGCGATCAACCCCTGGTTCGTGAAAGTGATGCAAGCCAACCTGAGGCTGACCATGGGCGTCGGCGAGGGACTCACCGTACTCATCGTCATCGGCGCCTACCACCATATCAGCCGCGTGGTGCTGAACACGGTCTATGGCGAACAGATGGAGATCAACGACGCCTGGCTGGCCGACCGCACGCGCCTGGCGCACGAGATGGAGCGCTTGGTCCAGGACATCGAGGCCTTGCCCTGGTTCATAGGCATCCTGCGCGCCCAGCTCGATGTGGCCAACACCAGCACCGAGACTGGAGCAATCGACATCATGAATGCGTTGGGCCATATCCACGCACAATCAGAGTCGCTGCTGGCCACCTTGAAGGAGCAGGAGATACGCGCCGGCAACGTCTCCGAAGGGCAGTCCACACGCATCAACAAGAATGTTGGCGTGCTCAACAGTCTCGACGAGTATCAGCACAAACGCAGCCTACAGATCATTGAAGATGGCGAGCGCATCAGCGCAGTATTCACCCGCGTCGGTGAACTCAAAGGGATGACGCAACTCATTCGGGACATCGCCAGGCAGACGAATCTTCTGGCCTTGAACGCCGCCATCGAGGCCGCACGCGCGGGCGAAGCCGGACGCAGTTTTGCGGTCGTTGCCGACGAGGTACGCAAGCTGTCGCATCAAACCGAGACGGCGACCAGCAAGATCGACAAGTTCATTGAAGATCTTGCGACTCATGTATCAGAGAACCTGTTGGCCATTGTCGGTCACTCGCGCACCGAAACGGAGTCTACGCAGATACAGTCCATCGCCGACCAGTTGTCAGAAATCAACCAGACCTTCAACGAAGTGAGCGGCTATATCTTCAACATCGCCACCGATTCGCGACAAGCGATGGGGAGCATCTATGAGGACATCGGTTCAGCACTCGATCACATGCAGTTCCAGGACATCTCGCGGCAGCAGATTGAACAGGTCGGAGCCGCTCTCGATTCCCTGAACGAACATTTCAAGACCGTAGGCAGCATTGCTTCAGGGATCGGCCCGAGCCAGGCTTGGCCGCCACCAACCGAGCGCATCGAGGCGCTGCGACAAGATTATGTCATGGATCGCCAGCATTCAAGCCACGATGCCGTGACGGGAAAGACCACAGTCATAGAGTCAAGACCGGCCATCGAGTTGTTTTGAGTAACTACTCAGGTGCTGCCGTATTTCTCCTTCCCCTTCAAGGGGAAGGCCGGGATGGGGATGGGGTCATTGCGCTATCACTTTTACCCCATCCCCACCCTAACCCTCCCCTTGAAGGGGAGGGGATTGCTGTGGTTGTTTTGAGACGATCACTTCGACCTGAGCCGTTACTGTTTTGAGCCATCCAGCTAACATCCTTCCATGAAATCAATGGTCAATAAGTAAGTTTGTGAAACCGATTTTGTTTACCAACGGACACCCTCACCCTGCCCTCTCCCGATGGGAGAGGGTTCCACACCCTTCCCCCTCCGGGGGAAGGGCCGGGGATGAGGGCCTGCGCCGGCAGCTTAATGAAGGCAAAATGAGTTACGCGACATTATTTAGGACGCACATTGTGATCATCGACTACGAAAAGCCTGTCCACCACGCCTTGGTGCAACTAGCGAATAAGGACAATCACCAGGTGGACGTGACTGACGATACTCAGGCCATTGCCGAGGCACTCGCCTGAGATGGCAATGCAGACAGAACTCCACATCATCGTAATCTCCAACCGTAAGGGCGGATCCGGTAAGACAACGGTGTCCGTCAACCTCGCCGCTGAATTCACAGCACTTGGGAAACGGGTGTTGCTCATCGATCTGGATTCCCAGGGACATTGCGCTCTGGGCGTGGGGGTAAAGCCCAAGACAGGGGACGCTCGTGTGCATCACCTGTTTTTAGATCCAGCGGCCACCCTGACTGATGCCATTCAGCCCACAACGATAGAGAATCTGTGGCTCGCACCAGCCGATACGCTCTTCGATCACGGCAGCGGAATGCGTGACGAACAGCGGCTGCGCAATGCCATTATTTCCGAAGGGCTCAAGGCTCGTTTCGACCTCATCATCATCGATACGCCACCTTCGCTCGACACCTTGCTGCTCAATGGCCTCATGGCCGCGACTCGAGTACTCATCCCTTATGTGCCGCACTTCCTGTCCTATGAAGGGGTACGACAACTGGTACGAGTGCTGTTCAAGGTCATGACACGCGACAACCGTGGTCTGAAGATACTTGGTTTTCTGCCGACCATGGCTGCCGAGAATATCCGTCAGCATCGTACTGTCACGGGCGAAATGAGTCACCAGTTCGGGGCCAACAGAGTACTGAATCCCATTAGAAGCGACATCCGGCTCGCTGAATCTTTCGCCGCCGGCAAACCGATACGCTTCTATGCCCCAAAAAGCCGTGGAGCCGAGGACTTCATGCAGTTGGGTCAGGCTCTCGCCGAGGCTCTTCATGACCCAAGTCATCCAGGTTGAACTACGCTGACTACTGTCGGCGCCGGCGTGAAAATGGTTCCTGGGGCAACGCCCCAGGATTCAAGCATCAATCCCGCTGCACAAATCCCTCGAACTCTTCGGGTGACAGCGGCTGGCTGAAGTAAGGGCCCTGATAACCATGGCAACCATGACGATCGAGAAACCGCAACTGCGCCTCTGACTCCACGCCCTCGGCAATGACCTTCATGTCCAAGCCCTGGCCCAAGGTGAGGATGGTACGCACGATGGCCGCATCTTCGTTGCCCTCGGGGAGATTCGCCACGAAAGAACGGTCGATCTTGACCTGATCGAACGGGATTCTGGACAGTAGGGACAGGGGGAAAGAACCGGTGCCATAAGCACCGAGGGCAAAGCGAACACCCAGTGCCTTGATCGCCTGCATTTTCTCGATAGTGCCCTGAACGTCTTCAAGCACAAGGCCTTCCGTTAATTCAAGCGTCAGGCGCGCGGGATTTGCACGGCTGGCGTGAAGCACGGCCTTGACATCGGCGACAAAATCATTCTGCCGGAATTGGCGGCTGCTGACATTCAACGAGACTTGCAGTCCGAAGGCACACTCCTCGCTCTCCCATGCCTTGATCTGGGCGCAAACCGTTTCCAAACCCCAAAGTCCTATCGGCAAGATCAGGCCGGTATCTTCCGCCAGTGGGATGAATTCCCCCGGCAACATCGGCCCTCCTTCTGGATGTTGCCAGCGCAGCGAGGCTTCGGCGCCGACCGGGCGGCATGCGGCGTCGACCTGGGCCTGATAGTAAAGCTGAAACTGCTTGAGTTGCAGTGCCTGGCGCAGGTCCGTCTCCATGACGGCACGACGATCCATGGCCGCCTGCATGGCCGGATCAAAAAAACGCAGGGTGTTGCGTCCCGCTCGCTTGGCTTGATAAAGCGCCAGGTCGGCGTTTTTGATCAGATCTTCGACCGTATTTCGCCGATCAAACAGGCCGATACCAATACTGAGTTTGCAATGGTACTCATAGCCGTTGAGGGTAAAAGGCTGTTCCAGGGTCTCATACAGCTTGTCACCCAACTGCCTGGCCAGGGCCGCAGCCTCATCGAGGGCCGCGCCTAGATCCTCCAGCAGCAACACAAATTCATCCCCCCCCTGACGCGAAACCGTGTCGCCGCCGCGCACCACCGCCCGCAGTCGCTGCGCGACCTCGATCAACAGCAGATCGCCGACATCATGGCCGCGGGTATCGTTGAGTGCCTTGAAATTATCCAGGTCGATAAAAAAAATAGCGCCGTATTGCCCGCTACGAACGGCGGCGGCTAGCGCCTGGCCCAGGCGATCCTGGAGCAGCCGGCGGTTGGGCAAGCGCGTGAGAGGGTCGTAGTAGGCGAGACGGTGAAGTTCGGACTCGTTGGTCCTGTCCGAGGTGATGTCGGTCAACGTGCCGATGTAATGGGTGATGCCCAGGTCGGCCGTGTTGGCCGCCGCGATATTGAGCATCTCGACATGGAGCTGGCCGTTCTTGCGCTGGCTCCATATTTCTCCCTGCCAATATCCGCTCTCCTTCAGGGTGTCCCTCATCCGCTGATAGAACTGCGGCCCATGACGCCCCAGATTGAGCTGCCCCGGGGTCTGTCCGATGGACTCCGTGGCCGAGAGGCCAGTAAGACGAGTGAAAGCCGGATTGACCCTAAGGATGACGAGTCCGGGGTCGGTGATCATCACCCCGTTTTGGGAGTTGAAGGCGATGGCCGCCATACGCAACTCATCCTCGGCCTGCTCGTACTTGCCGAGTTCGGTCAGCATGACTCTCACCGTGGGTGGCGCACCCTCCTCTTCCAGGTACTGGCTATCCAGACGAACCCGAACTCGTCCGCCCTCCCCTCCCTGGAGTACCAGTTCGCAATCCTGCTTGCCCTTGTTTTTGAGCACCCCCACCAGGTGCAAATGCCAACGATCCGCGTCCTCGGGCGTAACGAATCGGGCGAAAGGCTGTCGCAGCAGCTTGCCTCGTATCGTGCCCAGCAAGACCGTGCCCGTCACGTTGACCTCGGTGATCAAACCCTTTTCACCGAGGGTGAGATAAGTAACCGGCGCAAACTGGTAGTAGTCTCGGAAGCGGTCGCGCGATTCCTCCAGGCAGGCCTGCGCCTCACGCAAGGTTTCGTTTTGCATCTCCAGTTCGATCTGGTGCACCTGGACTTCGTACAGGAGTTCGTCGACCGATCGGGCAGGTGTTTGATCCGGTGGTGTGCGCGCCAGGATCGCCTCGGCCGCACCCCCGCAAAAGGGTAATGTTCGCGACCTTCGCTGGAGGTGCAGCGGAAGAAACAGCGCGCGGGTCATACATGACGACGCACCGGGTGCGTGCGGCTCAACTCAAGGGGATGTCTGACCCGATTCGGGGGCAGCATCCGCCAAAAACCCGGATAACTCGTCATATTCTGTGCCTCTTTGGTGAGCCCGACCCTACTGCATATAGGTACATCTACGCAGGTTAAAGCATTGTAGTGGCCGGCGTCGACGCGATCAAGCGCATC
>CAISDD010000416.1 GCA_903883985.1 uncultured Pseudomonadota bacterium
TCGAATAGAAACGGGTCTGCGCGGTCAGCGGCTGCACGAAGATGCGATTGCCTTCGATACGGAAGTCGTAGCCATAGAGCTCGCGCACTGCGGTCATGGCTTCGGGTACGCTCACATCCTTGAGGTTGACCGTGAGATTCCCGGCCACCTCCGGGTGCAACAGCATGCTGTAGCGCGTGCCCGACGCGATGCCCATGAACACCTGCTGCGCCGGGGCGTTGTTCACGGCCAGGTCGAAGCGCGGTTCCAGCGGCACGGATGCGGCGTGGGGCAATTCCACGACGCTTTGCGGCGCCAGGAATGCCACCACGGCGGCGGGCAGCGGGGCTGGCCTGGGCGACTCCGCCGCGTGGCGCAGTTCCTCCTGGATCGCCGGCAGCGCCGGCTTTCCCTTGACCTGGGCACACCCGCAGAGCGCCGACAGGGCGATCCACACCAGGGTACCCTTGCCACTCGCGACTCGCCACTTATCGTTCATCACTTCTCCATCTTGCCAGGCGGGGTCTTCTTCACCTGCGGCAACAGTCTGAGCTGTCGTAATCCTGTCGTGGTTCTGAACCAGAGGCCGCTCTCGTCGATCCGGGTGACCCGTCCCCCGGACGCCGATCCCGGATTCAGCCTGTCCCCCACCCTCACGGTCTGCCCGGCGACCAGGGCATAAGAGTTTTTCCCCATCAGGAACACGCTGCACACCTGCAAGGGTACATCCGCAGCTTCGGGTTTCTTGAGCGGATCGCCCAGGCCCGCCGGTGGCCGAGTGGGATCGAGGTCCGCGCAGACCGCCGGCGGCGACAGAAGGCAGGATACAAGGCACAAGGCACAAAGCGCCGCTTGCGGCTTGCACCTTGCCCCTTGCCCCTTGAATCCTGCCATCAAACCGTCAGCCATGTCTGCTCCGTGCTCAGTGTGTACAAGGTGAGGGTAAGTTCGATCTCGGGATGCTGGCTCGCGTCCAGCTCGGCTCGCGCCCAGTAGAAAACGACCGGGAGACCTTCCAGACTCTCCATATAGCGCACCAGATTCTCATAGCTACCGACCAGGCTGATGCGCATGCCCTGGCGGAACAGGGCGGCGCGCGCATCGCCGGGTGGCCCCACGGCCTCCGGCGGCAGGGTCTTGAGGCTGGTCAGACGCAGACCGGGTTGGTTGCGCAGCAGCCCTTGCAGGACTTGTGCCATGTCCTTGGCCGCCACCAGGTGACCTTGCGTGCTCGCGTGCATACGCGCTTCCAGCGCCTGCCGGGCCGTTTCCAGGCGCTGCCGCGCCTGGCGCGCCGGATCGACCTGGGTAGCGCGGCGAGCGAGCGCGTCCTGCGCGTGGGCAATCCGGTCGGCCGCAGCGCGAAGAGCCGCCTGCTGGGCGTGGATGGTCTTGTCCATGGGCTGCAACAGCAAGCCGTCGAGCGTCAGCCAGAGGCCGGCTAGCAGCAGCAAAAACAGGATCGCCCGCTCGCGCGGGCTAAGCGCGTCTATCCTTTCCAGGTAGAGGGCGAGCGCCTTCATCCTGGAGTCCTCGGTTGAGCGGCTATCGCGGGCAAGCCCGCTCCTACGGCACGACCAACCCATCGCAGGGTCAGGTCTTTGCTCGTGCTCGCGACCTTCACGGCAACCCTCCTACGGCACATCCAACTGCGGAATAGGGGTTCACGGGCTCTTCCTCGTGACCGCGAGCGGATACACCCCAGACTTGTCCTGATCCAGGCGGGCGCTCAGGACAAACTCCAGGAAGTTCGCCTTATCGCCCACCTTATCGCCCACCTTATTGCCCACTTTTCCGGCTGTTCTGTCCGCCATTTTCTCCACCCCCTTGCCTGCCTCCTTCTCCGCTTCCTTCTCTGCGGGCGAGCCTAAGGTCAGTGCGGCGAACGAAAGACCGACGAACAGGGGTTCGGCACGCAGGCGGGCAATCAAACGGGCCGACGCCTCGCCGGATAGCGCGCCCCCGCGTAGATTCATCTCATGGCCCGCAGCGCCGATCTCCACCTGCGTAAGCCAGGCACCCTCCACGCCGGTGCGTGCGAGTGCGCGAAACTGACGGGAATACCCGACATCCGAGCCCAACGCGCCGCTGGCCAGGACATCCAGCGCCCGCTGCAGGTTGCGCAAGCGGGCTTCCGTGCTCTCGGCCAGGCGCAGCACGCCCGGGTCCGCCTGGAGCGGCACGGCGCCGGCATGGGCACGGGTTTCAAGCTTGAGCGCCTGCCCCGTCAACCGCGTCGCCTCGCTGCGCAACTGCGTCAGGCGCCAAGCTTCCCAGGCATAAAACAGCAGGAGGGAGCACAGGAACACCGCGCTGCCCGCCAGGAGTCGGCGCACTGGTAAGACCGCGCGGATCGGCCGGAATGCAGCCTGGTAAAGGTTGATCTGCCTCATCGGGAAACTTTGCCGGCGCTCATCGAAGTGCCGCGCCCAGCAGCGGGAATACCCGGTTCTGTACGCGCTCGTCTTGGAGGCGTTCCTGGCCGGAGAGGTCGAACAAGCGTTCGAGCTCGACCACTTCCGCTCCTATGGGCAGATATTCGCCGAGTTTACGCACGAGCAGGGCCGACTCTGGCATCGGTGCCAGATAAAACTTAGCCAGGGGCAGCCAGGAGAACTGGCGCTCAAAATAGTCCACCGAGCGCTGCGCCTCCATCGCCACCCTGTCAAACAGGAAATCACCGCTGGAACCTCGCCCCTCGATGCGGCGGGAGAGCACCAAATCCTCCCCGAAGGTGAAGGTGAGCAGGCCGTTCTCGCCATCAAAATGCAGCATCGCCGCGGCGTAATCTGCGGGTGCGAGGCGCACGGCCAGATTGCGCATCGCGGTTTCGCGGATGTCGATGGCGGCCAGGGGCAGGTCGGCTTGCTGAAAGGGCTGGGCCAGCGCGCGCACCGCCGGAGCCTGGGCGGCGACCACGTAGAGAGAGGCCGGATGCCCGGCCTGGCCTGGCACGGGCAGATGGTCGAGGACGGCGTCGTCGATATGAAAATTGATCAGGTCCTTCACCTTCCAGCGCAAGGCGCTGGCCAGCTCGTCGTCGGGCACGTTGGGCGCCTCAATCAGCACCGTCTGGTAGGACTCCTGGGCCAACAAGGCGGTGAGCGGCGCGCCCTGAATGTCCGCCTCACGCGCCATGCGCCCGAGCGATTCCGGGGTCATGGCCAGGCTATCGGTCACCACGAAAGCGGCGACGTAGGGATGACCCGGGTCGCCCTCCAGGCGTATCGCCCCCACGCCGCCCGAACAAGGGGATAGCACGGCGGGATTGCGCTTGCTGCGTTTGAAGGAAAACATTTATGAGGATTGAGGGTGAGGGGCCGGCGCTTAGTACAACTCACGCCGGATGATGACCTTGTTGCTGCCGCCACGCCCGGAAAAACTGGCGCGGGCGTGCGGGTCGTCATCATAAAGGTTGAGGCCGGTAGCCACACCATCCCAGTTGTATTTCAGCCAGGCGGGTGCTGCGGCCGTCAGGTCGATGTATCCGGAGGTTAGCGTGGAGGGGCTCGCGGGGGAGAAAGCCAAACCGGCATTGCCCGCGACCAGGGGAGACGCGTAGTTCGGCGTCGGGGTCGCCGCATTGGCGAGATGATAAGCCGGAGAGAGGGAAGAGACCGTCGTGCAGTTGTCCTCCGCGTTGGTTACGAAGCCCGTACCGCTCCAGTACTGCGCCGTCAGCGGAACCGGCAGGGACAGCAACGTGGTACCCGTGGCGTTTTGCATGCGCAATCGGCCGAAGCGCTGCACCGTAGTGGCGATGGGGGCCGTGGCTGCCAGGGTCACCCCGTCGCTGTCGACTGGCAGCGCGGTGACCGTCAGCGTGGCGGGCGAGGTGGGTGTGCCGCTCAGCGCGCGCGGCACATTGAGGCTGGCCGTCACACTGGCGACACCGTTGCCCCAACTCCCCGTGGGGGCCGCAACACCCGACACCAGGGTAGCCCCGGCCGCCGCGAAACCGTAGTGGCCCCAGGTGCTCAAGTCCAGGGCGTTGTAATTCCGGGTGGTGACGTTGCCGCTGTTCTGCGCGGTCAGCGTGAACGCGGTGGAAAAATCCTGCCCGTAGTAGGTGAAGCCGCCGCAACCTGGGGTGAGGGTCGCCGAGGAGAGCGCGAAATGGTCCGGCACGAAGCGGCCGACATAGCCGCTGGCCGCCGAGTTGCCGAAATAGCAGCCATATTTGCCGCCCACGGCGACATTGGAATAATCGGCCGTGCAATCGCCATTCGCGGCATCCACGCCGGTGAAGCTCGTGTCCGTGACGGCGTCCGCCAACAGCCTGAAATATCCCGATTCGCCATAGGTGTAGCCGCTGCCAGTGGCAATTCCGGTCACGGCGTCGGCTGCGGCGAAGCCGCCCGCGAGCGTACCGACGTGGACAGCTCCGGCAGACGCTTGCAATTTGCCCGTGTCGAGCACGGGCGTACCGTTGTAGCCCACCGTGGCCGTGGCACTCAGGGTAAAGCCGGACCCCGCCTTGATGATCGGGGTTGCCGTGAGGTTGCTGCCGTTGCTCGCGTCGGCATTGGCCGTTGAAGTGAGCGTCAACGTGCTTGGGCGCACCGAGAAATGGTCGCTGGAACAGGCGCTGAGGCTGGTGGCGACATCGGTCACGCGGCAGACGAGATCGGGATAGGCGCGGGCGACACTGGCCGAACTGGCGCTGATACGCCCGGCGTTGCCGCTGGGGAAGGTCTGCCCGGGCCAGGTCACCTGCGTTGTGCGACCGGCGCAGGCCATACCGCCGCTGCCGTCCACCAGGGCCACGCTCACGTTCTGGCTGGTATTCGCGGCATAGTTGGGTTCCAGCGAGCCATCCGCTTTCAAGGCGACGAGGTCGAAATTGAACGGCGTCCCGACCAGCTTGGTATAGAGGTGGCCATTGTTGGCATTGGCGCCGACTTCCACGCAATTGAATGAGGCGGGTCCACTGCTGGCGGACCAGCTACAGTTCGGCAGCGCAGCGACAGACAGGCCCAGATCCCCCCAGACTTGGGACTCGTAGAGTATGGTCCGGTCGCCGCCGTAATTGCTCAGCGTGCGCAGCCTCAGCGCCGCAACGTTAGGCACGACCGTCGCCGGCGTGAAACTCTGGCTGCCCGTCGTATTGGCAGCCGTAAACACGGTCCTTCTACCGGACCATGTGCCCGGTGCTTCCATTTCGTAGAGTATGGTCCGGTCGCCGCCATAGTTGCTCAGCGTGCGCAACCTCAGCGCCGCAACGTTGGGCACGGGAGCCGCCAGCGTGAAACTCTGGATGCCCGTCACATTGGCCGCCGTAAACAGGGTCTGATTCGCGGCCCAACTGCCTGGCGCTTCCATTTCGTACAGGATGGTGCGGTCACCGCCATAGTTACTCAAGGTGCGCAAGCGCAGCGCCGCGACATTAGGCACGGCGGCTGCCAACGTGAAACGCTGGATACCCGTCGCATTGGCCGCCGTATACACGGTCTGTTTTCCCGCCCAACTGCCCGGTGCCTCCATTTCGTAAACGATGATGCGGTCGCCGCCGTAGTTGCTCAAGGTGCGCAACCTAAGCGCCACGACGTCAGACAAGGACGGCAACGTGAAATTCTGGATACCCGTCGCATTGGCAGCCGTATACACGGTCTGTTTCCCAGCCCAGGCGCCCAGCGCTTCCATTTCGTAAATGATGACTCGGTCGCCGCCGCGATTGTTCAAGGTACGCAAGCGCAGCGCAACCACGTTGGCAATCGGTACATCGAGCATCCAGGTCTGCATCCCGGCGGCGGTGGAAGCGGTCAGGGTCGTCGTCCCCGCAATACTCACCAAAGTCCAGGGCGAGGTCACCCCACCGCTGCGGGTCTGGACGAAGAGCTGAAAATCCTTCACGCCGTAGGGGCTCGACCAGGTGTAGAGATTGATCTGGCTCAAGCTGAACAGATTCGCATCGTTGCCATCCAGGCCGCTGGTGCCACTCAGCGTCGGGTCGAACTTGTACTCCAGGTCATTTTGCATCACGTTGTAGGGCGAACGCCATTCCGTATTCTGACTGGCGTCCGTCAGCCGCGAGGCCACGGCACCATCGGCGCTGCCCGGATTCCTGGTCAGGATGGCGCCATTCGCGTCGAGCAGAAAATTGAAGGGGGTAGCGCCTGAGGGGGCGTCCACCGGCATCCAATCCGATACCACGCCACTCGTCCGGGTCTTGACGAAGAGCTGAAAATTTTTCAACCCGTAGGGATACGACCAGTTGGAGAGATTGAGCTGACTCAGGGTAAACCGATTCGCATCGTTGCCATCCAGCCCGCTCGTGCCACTCAGCGTCGGGTCGAATTTGTATTCCAGATCGTTGCGGTAGACATTGTAGGGCGAACGCCATTCCGTATTCAGGCTGGAGTCCGTCAGCCGCGAGGCCACGGCACCATCGGCGCTGCCCGGATCCCGGGTCAGGATGGCGCCATTCACGTCGAGCAGAAAGTTGAAAGGGGTGGCACTCGCGGGCGCGTCGACCGGCGTCCAATCCGATGACACGCCACTCGTCCTGGTCTTGACGAAGATCTGAAAATTTTTCAACCCGTAAGGATTCGACCAGTTGTAGAGATTGAGCTGGCTCAGGGTGAGCAGATTCGCATCGTTGCCATCCAGCCCGCTGATGCCACTCAGGGTCGGGTCGAACTTGTATTCCAGATCGTTGCGGTAGACATTGTAAGGGGAACGCCATTCCGTGTTCAGACTGGCATCCGTCAACCGCGAGGCCACGGCGCCATCGGCGCTATCCGGATCCCGGGTCAGAATGGCGCCATTCACGTCGAGCAGAAAGTCAAAGGGGGTGGCACTCACGGGGGCGTAGACCGGCGTCCAATCCGATAACACACCACTCGTTAGGGTCTTGACGAAGACCTGGAAATCTTTCAACCCGTAAGGATTCGACCAGTTGTAGAGATTGAGCTGGTTCAGGGTGAACAGATTCGCTGCGTTGCCATCCAGCCCGCTCGTGCCACTGAGCGTCGGGTCGAATTTGTATTCCAGATCGTTGCGATAGACATTGTAGGGCGAACGCCATTCCGTATTCTGACTGGCGTCCGTCAGCCGCGAGACCACGGCACCGTCCGCGCTGCCCGGATCGTTGGTCAGGATGGCGCCGTTCGCGTCCAGCAGAAAATTGAAGGGGGATGCACTCACGGGGGCGTCGACTGGCTCCCAGTCCACGCAGCTCCTGGTCTTGACGAATACCTGAAAGCTCCTCAACCCGTAAGGATTCGACCAGTTATAAAGATTGAGCCGGCGCAGGGTGAACAGATTCGCATCGTTGCCATCCAGCCCGCTCGTACCACTCAGAGTCGGGTCGAATTTGTATTCCAGATCATTACGGTAAACATTGTAGGGTGAACGCCATTCCGTATTCAGGTCGCCGTCATTCAAACGCGAGGCAACCGCACCATCGGAACTGGTCGGGTCGCGGGTCAAAATACCGGAGGGCACCTTGAGCATTTCCTGCGTAGCGAAAACGGTATTTGCAGCTAGCAGTGCGATGACAAGGCACATTGTGGACGGACGACACCGCTTTCCTGTACGCATCTGATGGCAGCGCAAGGACTTCATGAGCCAGACTCCACCGTCGCCTGCATCTTCCTTTCGGCATATTCGCCCAAGGTGGGTGTCGGATTGGGGCAGACGCCGGAGGTCGGCTGGTTGCAGGCCACACTGGCGATCTGAAAGAAGTTCGCGATCGTGCCGCCCTCGTTGGCAGTGTATGCCAAGCAGGTGACGCTGGCGGTGAAGTCGGTGAGTTGTCCGGTGACGAAGGTGATTGTTTGCTTGACGGTGGTGCAATCCGCAGCGGCAGGTAGCGCCGCCGCGATGGAGATCCCCGCTTCCAGTCCCGCCTGTGCCGCCTGATAGGCGCGAGCACCCTGAATTTCCAAATCCTCCTGTGCCAAGGTCGCGGTGGTCAACTGCATCATCCAGGCCGCCAGCCCACCCAGCACCACCAGAAGAAAGACGGCGGCGGGCAGGACAAAGCCAGAGGCAAGGTGCAAGGGGCAAGATTCAAGATAAGCCGGTATTCCTTGTACCTTGTCCCTTGAAGCTTGCTTCTGCTTCTCAAGCATCTGTCGCAAGTGCGGCCATGACTCTTTGCAGCAGTCTGGGCGTCACTGTCTCCTGATGCTCCACCTTGCTGATGTAGGCCTGGGTCACTTCGAGTCGACGTGCGAGTTCCTGCTGGGTGACATGGGATTTCATGCGAGCCAGGGCGACCGGGTTGTTGACATACTCATCCAGCAGCAAGGGCATATAGGTATCGTCTCCGGCGAGTTCGGATGAACGCGCCAGGGCAAACGATATTTCCTGTTGCAAAGACTGGTAAACCGAGATGGGTAACAGCACATACTCATCTTTGCCATCGAGAGATTTGATGGTTTGCAGCGTCATTTGTAAGCGTCTCCACGCGGCTTGATCTTTTCGATCGCGATGACCCTGATTGTGTCCAGTCGGTCGAAGATCACGCGCCAATTTCCTACACGCAAGCGGCAATAAGGCTCACCTTCCAGCTTTTTGATATCCAGTTCGGCGCTGTCCGGGTTGCTGCCGAGTTGTTCGATCTTTTCAGCCAGGCGGAATCGCCCCGGCCTGGGCAAGCTTTGCAGCTTTTTCCTGGCTTGCTGCCGGATGCTAAGCGTGTAGAACTTAGGCCCATTATGGGGTTATAAATGGTTATATTCAAGCATCATTATTCACCGCCACTTCCCGGTACAAGGTCACGGTTTCCCCATCCTGGCTGAGTTGCAGACGCACGGTGAGCTGACCCAGGTTTTGCGTGACACCGGAAGCATAGGTGAAGGTGCAGGTGAGCACGTGATCGGCCAGCAGGTTCGAGGTGGCGCCTGGAAAGCTGGCGTTGGGCTGTGTGGGCTGCAAGGGATAGCCGCCGATGCGGCGCAACGCCCGTGCGGCCGGGTCGCAAGCGTAGGAGACCGGAGACCCGACCAGGTAGAAGCGCTTGTTGGGCGACTCGAAGGGAAATTTGAAGCTGCCGATGGCCAGGGTGCAGGCACTGCCGCTACCCGTGCAGCCGCTGCTGTGCAGGACATCGACCTGGCTGGTGTTATTGCCAGCCCAGGCATCCGCGCCGGGAAGCCCCAGGTTGTAAACCACCACCGATTGCCCGGCTATGGCAGCCACGGCCGGGCCCAGCACATCGAAGGAAGTGTCCGCCTGAGTAAAGTCGAGGAGGTCTCCCGTGCCCGTACCGGTCTGCTCCGCGCGATAGCGGCCGCCGCCCTGAATCGGCAGGTATTCCAGATAACAGGCCTCCGCGCCGCTGCAAGAACCCACCGCGCCACTCGCGCCGACCACGCGCAGGCTGTTGGGCAGCGCTGCGTGGACATCACGGGCGATGCGCGCCAGGGCAGTATCGGCCGCATCCACCAACGCGGCACGGCGCGTAGCCGCCAAGTAGGCCTGAAGGGGATGCTGGATGAACACGGCGACGATGCCCCCGAGGATACCAACCACCACCATAACGATGACCAGCTCGATCAGGGTAAAACCCAGAGGCAAGGAGCAAGGGGCAAGACGCAAGCAAGTCTTGAACCTTGTATCCTGAACCTTGTGTCTTGAACCTTGCACCTTGGGCCTCATCAGTATCCTGCCCGATAGCCGTCCAGCGCGAGGGTCTGGCCGGTGGGGTCGGTGACGGTCACACTGAAGCGGTAGGCGGGAGCTGCACCCAGGGTCGCGCTGGCGACGGAGACGCTGGCGAGATAGCCGGACAGACCTATGACCGGGTCTCCAGTCACGTCATGGATGCCCTTCATGCTGAAGCCGTCGTAGTCCATGACATCATCGAATCGGTTGCGGGTCGCCGTGTTGCAAGTAGCCACTGTGTGGTTGCCACAGTCACTCACATAACCGCCTGTCGGGTTGGAATACGCCTTGAGGCTGATTTCCTCCAGCAGCGATTGCGCGATGGCCAAGGATTGTCGGCGCAATACCGGGTCCGCGCTGCCCAAGTTGGCAACCTCGAAAGCCTTGAGCACGACCACCAGCGCCACGCCGACCACTACCATGAACAAGACCGCTTCGATCAGGCTGAAACCCAGGCTCAAGGCGACTTGCCCCTTGCCCCTTGCCCCTTGCTTATTAATAAACATACCCCGTCTCCGCTTCCACGGTCAGGGTGCGAGTGGTGTCACCCGTGATGGTCAGGGTAACGCCGCCACTCCGGCCCTGGTCGTCAAAGCCGACGCTGGCAGCGCTTCCGGCCAGGGTGACGCCACTGGGCACGTCCACACGATAGGGGGTATCGCCTTGCGGCCCGGGCCAGGGGTGGGTATCCGCACAGGGATTGCTGGCACTCGCGCACAGCGACAGGCCATCGCCAGCGATCTGCACGGTCACGCTGGTGTGCCGGGCGATGGCGAGTTTTTGCGCATAGCGTAGAAAACCGGCCGCCGCATCGGCATAGCCGCGAGCAGCGTAGGTGGAGGCGGTGAAGAAGCGCGGCCCGGCAATGGCAGCCAGGATGCCGGCGATGACGATGACGGAAACCAACTCGACCATCGTGAAGCCGGATAGCGAGTGGCGAGTGAAGAGTGGCGAGTGGCGAGTAAAACCCATCAGCCCACGGGACATGGAAGTCAAACCGTCAACTGACCACTGACCACTAGCCACTGACCACTGACTCTATCAGCAACCCGTCGTGACGACCGTGATCGTGGGAGACGCGCCCGCAGCAGTGGCCTCGACATAGGTCACCGCGCAAGAGGCCGGCGTCGTGGCGCCATTGACACTGACCACGGAGGTCTTGGCCGTGCCGGTATCGATGGTCACATTGTCATTGGTGGCGTCCAGGTTGGCGGCGACGGCGATGCTGGCGGCGTTAGGGTAGCCGTGCACGAGGGTGATCGTCTGGCCTTCGATCGTGACAGTAGCCGTAGTCGCATCATTACTCACCAGGTAGGCGGAATGGGCGATAGCGGAGGCGGATCGCACCGAGCCGTAGATGCCCTGCGCCTTGGCCTTGCGGGCGTCGGTCTGCAAGTCGTAGAACCTGGGCAGGGCGACGGCGGCGAGGATGCCGAGGATGACGATGACCATGACCAGTTCGATCATGGTGAAACCTTGTTGTTGCTTGGGCATTGCGATCTCCTTCAGTTGCGGTGGTTTCTATGCGTGATTTTTGACCATGTCGGCGCAGTTTAGTAAAACTTGAGCAGGAAAGCGTGATCTAGTTCACATAAATTTTCGCCCTCACCACGCCGGCCGTGCTTTGGCAGTCGGGGCGCATAAGCCATTGCCCGCTCACAATCCCGGAATGTCACTACAATGGCAAGGCGTACTCAGGAGAACACCCCATGACCACCCCCCAGACAGCCGCACCGAGCTTCGACGATGTGTGGCGCATGTTCCAGGAAACCGACCGCAAGTTCCAGGAAACCGACCGCAAGATTCAGGAGACCGACCGGCTAGTCGGGAGGATTTCCAAACAGCTAGGGGATCTCGGCAATCGCCTGGGTGAGTTCGTCGAACAAATGGTTGCCCCGGCCGTGGTGCGGCTTTTTCAATCTCTGGGGATCGAGGTTCATGAGGTCTATCCAGGGGTCGAGGTGAACCGCCACGGGGAGGGCATCGAAATCGACCTACTCGTCGTCAACGACGGCGTCCTGGTCGCGGTGGAATGCAAAAGCAAACTGACGCAAGAACATGTGGACGAACACCTCAAGCGTATGGAAAAACTCAAGCGGCTACTCCCCACTTACCGGAATCACCGGGCGCTAGGCGCGGTCGCCGCGATGGTCGTGAGCGAAGACGTCAAGCGCTATGCCCACAACCACGGGCTCTATGTGCTCTACCAAAATGGCGAGGGCGTGGAAGTCAGCGATCCTGCCGGGTTCAGCCCGAAGACCTGGTAGAAGTGTGGGCACGCATCCGTTTCGCGAGTGACCGCTCATTTGTGCATCATGGTGGAGCCCAGATCCCAGATGGGAAGGAACACCCCCAGGGCAACCACGAGGACGATGCCGCCCAGTCCGGCAATGAGGATGGGTTCGATCTGCTCCGAGAGGGTGCGAATCTCGTATTCCACATCGCGCTGATACAGCTCTCCGATCTCGTTCAGGAGGCGGTCGAGTTCGCCGGTTTCCTCACCCACGGACATCATCTGCAGCACCACCGGGGTAAATACGCCTGCGGTGGCTGCGGTGCGCGTGAGCGCTTCGCCACGCTCCACCCCGTCTCGCATCTGTTCGATGCGGCTGGCGATGAAGGCGTTGCCCACCACGTCGGCGGCGTTCGACAGGCCCTGAACGATGGGCACACCGCTCTGGTAGGTCATGGCCAATCCCTTGGTGAAGCGCGCCAGCGACGCCTTGTGCAGTATCTTTCCGACCACGGGCACCTTGAGCATATGCTTGTCCCAGAGATAGCGCCCCTGAGGTGTGCCCCGCCACCAGCGCAAGGCGATACCTGCACCTGCCATGGCACCCAGCAGCAACGGCCACCAGGTCACGGTGAATTCGGAGGCACCGAGCAGTATCCGTGTCACGATGGGCAGCGCGGCATGGGAACTCTTGTAGACCTTGGCGAAGGCTGGAATCACCATCACATTGATCACCCCCAGGGCGATCACCAGGGCCGCGACCACGAAACTGGGATAACGCAGCGCGCTTTTCACCCGCTCGCGCATCTCGCGCTCGAATTCCAGATGATGGAACAGGCGCATGAAGACCTCATCCAGGCGGCCGGTGGTTTCCCCCACCCGCACCAGATTGATGAAGAATGCCTGGAATACCTTGTCGTGGCGACGCATGCAAACGGAGAGCTCGCGCCCGGCGGACAGCCCCTCGCGCAAGTCCAGCAACACCGCGCGAAAGGCCTTGTGTGTGCTCGATTCGGCCAGCGAGGCGAGCGCACGCAGGATGGGCACCCCGGCCTTCAGCAAGCTGGCCATCTGGCGCGCGAACAACATCAGGTCGGTCTCGGCCACCTTTTCCTCGAACAGCTTGCCGAAAAACTGGCCGACATCTTCCCCGCCGCCATGAAGCACCACAGCAGTGATGTCCACCGGGGTGAGCCCGGAGCGCAGCAACTCGTCCGCCACAGCCACCTCGGAGGCACCATCCAGTCTGCCGCTGAGCAGTTCGCCGCGGCTGTTGCGGGCCTTGTAGGTAAATGTCGGCATGTCGTAGGAGCGGCTTCAGCCGCGAAACAGGCCTCGATTCGCGCCTGAAGGCGCTCCTACCCGTGCATTCATTCGTCCACCTGATGCGTGACCCGCATGGCTTCGGCAACGCTGGTCTCGCCCGCGCACATCATGCGCACCGCCTCGTCGCGCAAGGTCTGGCCGCGCAGGTGCGATTGAGCCGCCGCGCGAAAGCCACTGGTATCGCCGCGATTAAGCAGACCGGCGAGTTCGCCGTCGATCTCCAGCAACTCATAAATGCCTGATCGGCCCTGGTAGCCCGTGTGGTTGCAGTGGCTGCAACCACACGCACGCTTCATCAGGCCTTCGTCCAGGCTGGTGGCCAGTTCCGTTTTCAGCCAGATCCGCTCCTGCGGCTCGAGTGCTGCGGCTTCCGAGCACACCGGGCAGAGCCGGCGCACCAGGCGTTGCGCAACCACGCCGGCGAGCGAAGTGGAGAGCAGGAAAGGCGGCGCACCCATGTCGAGCAAGCGTGCGGCTGCGGAGGGTGCGTCGTTGGTATGCAAGGTGGAGAGCACCAGGTGTCCGGTGAGCGCGGCACGCAAGGCGATCAGTGCGGTTTCCGAATCGCGCATCTCGCCCACGAGGATGACGTCCGGATCCTGGCGCAGAAAGGCGCGCAAGGCGCGCGCGAAGGTCAGCTCGATGCGCTCGTTCACCTGCACCTGATTGACGCCGGGTAGGCGATACTCCACCGGGTCTTCCACGGTGAGCAGCTTGCGTTCCCGCGTATTAAGCTCGGCCAGGGCCGCATACAGCGTCGTGGTCTTGCCGGAACCGGTGGGGCCGGTCACCAGGATCAAACCATGGGGACGGTGGATCAGCGCCTGGATCCGGGCCAGTTGCTGCGGCGTCATGCCCAGCTCGGTCAGGCTGGTCACCCCGCCATGGGTAAGCAGGCGCAACACGGCGGATTCACCGTATTGCACCGGCAACGTCGACATGCGCACATCGACGGCGCGTTTTTTCAGGCGGATGACGAAACGGCCATCCTGCGGCAAGCGTCGCTCCGCGATATCCATGTCCGCCATCAACTTCAGACGCTGAATCAGGGCCGGGCCGATCTTGCGGTCCGCCTCGGTGGCCAGCGACAACACGCCATCGACGCGGAAACGGATTTTCAGGCTCTTTTCCTGGGGCTCGACGTGTATATCGGAGGCGCGCACCTGAATCGCGTCCTCGAACACCGATTGCAGCAGGCGCACCACCGGCGCCTCCTCGGTATTCTGGGTCGCGGCCAATGTGCCGAAGTCGATCACGTCCTCGCCGATCTCATCGGTCAGGTTGCGCGCGAGCTCGTTGATTTCATCGGAGCGGCGATAGATCAAGTCGATAAACTGGGCGAGCGAACCCTCGTTCGCCACCGACACATCCACCTCGCGCTTGAGGTGATTCACGATCTCGTCGTAGGCGAACAAGTCGGTGGGGTCGGCCATGGCCACCCGGACCTTCTCGTCCTTCAATTCCACCACCACCGCCCGGAAACGGCGTGCCAACTGCTCCGGCAACAGACGGACGGTTTCCGGACGTACATGAATCTGGCGCAGATCGAGCAAGGGGATATCAAGCTGGCGCGCGATCGCGCCGGAAATCTCGTCCTCGGTGACGAAAGCGCTCTCCACCAGCACCCGCCCCAGCTTGCGGCCGCTCGCCTTCTGCTTCTCCAGCGCGGTCGCCAGTTGCTCTTGCGAGATCAGCTTCTGTTGAACCAGAAGATCGCCGAGACGGATCTTCTCGGGACGTGCCATGGATGTCTCCTGAATAAAACAGCCTCGGCTACTCGCCCTGCCACGGAGCGGTAAGGAAGTAGGAAGGGTGGTAAATTAGCGAGTTACGCGCCCTACCTCAAGCTCTATGTTTGAAATCGTACTGGTTCAGCCGGAAATCCCGCCCAACACCGGCAATGTGATCCGCCTGTCCGCCAACACCGGCTGCCGGCTGCACCTGGTGCGCCCACTGGGGTTCGATCTCGCCGACAAGAATCTGCGTCGCGCCGGGCTCGACTATCACGAGTATGCCCAACTACATGTGCATGATGACTGGAGCGGCTTGCGCGAGACCCTGGGCGGGCGGCGCTTGTTCGCCATCACCACCCGCGGTTCGCGGCCCTTCGGCGACATCGTCTTCCAGCCGGGAGACGCCTTCGTATTCGGTGCAGAAACGCGCGGCCTGCCCACCGACGTGATGGCGGAATTTCCCGAAGAACGGCGATTGCGCCTGCCCATGCTGCCCGGACAGCGCAGCCTGAATCTCTCGAATGCGGTAGCGGTGGTCGTTTTCGAGGCCTGGCGCCAGAACGGGTATGCGGCTAGTGGCTAGTGGTCAGTGGTCAGTGGTCAGTGGGCAGTGGGCAGTGGGCAGTGGGCAGTGGGCAGTGGCTAGCTGCGATTTGCATTATTTCAACGCCGCGCAGAGGATGGACGGGTTCTGCTGGCCGGTCACCGCCATGGTCTCCAGATTGCGCAGGACATGCATGCTGGCTTCCTCCATCCGGCCTAGCTCCGCCTGGCCGGCCGGCGTATCGCCGGCCCGATGCAGCCTGATCGCGGCCACGCCATGCTGGTGCACGGCGATATGCGGTGATTCGATCCCCTGGTAGCCGTTCAGCTTGGAGAAGCAATGTTTGCCATCGCCCTCGTAGTACCACTTGCCCAGGCGACAGCCGGTATGGCTGGCGAAATCCGTCTCCTGCTTGTCGGAAATGCCAAGAAACACCTTGTAGACCTCAAGCTTGTACACCAGGTGATCCACCTTGGCGGTTTCCACGAAGCTGCGCAGCGCACAGGCGGCGATCGTACCTATCATCTGATCGGACTGATCCATCAAGGCTTTCATGCCGGTATGGGCTTGCGAACTGTCCTGCTTGAACAACGAGGTGTGCTCGGGGTCGATCTGCACCTGGCCTCGCACCGCATAGGCCTCGTTCTGCACCGTTTTGACCAGATCCGAGATCTCCTCGGTGGCATTGCGGGTGCGTTCGGCCAGTTTGCGCACCTCATCCGCGACCACCGCGAAGCCCCGCCCCAGCTCACCGGCTCGCGCGGCCTCGATGGCGGCGTTGAGCGCCAGCAAATTGGTCTGATCGGCGATTTCCTTGATCAGATTGACGATGCCGCCGATTTCGCTGGTGCGGTCATGCAACTTTCCCACCGCTGCGGCCGTGTCATTGAGCCGCTGGATGAAGCCATCCAGGTTGTCGGCCATGCGCCCTATCACGCCCAAGGTGTCGCCCACGGTATGGCCACTGTGCGCGGCCTCCTCGGTTTCGCCTTTCATGGACTGGGCCAGATCGGCCAAGGAGCCCTGCGACGCCTTGAGCGAGTCGGAAAACTGGCCGAGGTGCCCAGCCAACTCGCAGGACAGGGCGACCCGTGTCGCAAGCGTCTCCTGTTCGGCCGTGGCCGACGCGGCGGCGGCCCTCGCCGTCTCGCCGTCCTGGTGTAATTCGGCGTTATCCTTCTGCAACTCGAGCAACTGTCGCTGCAA
>CAISDD010000417.1 GCA_903883985.1 uncultured Pseudomonadota bacterium
ACCAATTTGGCTTACCACCGGGCTCCCTCACCCTGCCCTCTCCCGAAGAGGGTTCCACCCCCTTCCCCCTCCGGGGGAAGGGCCGGGGATGAGGGCCTGCGCCGGCAGCTTAATGAAGGCAAGTTACGCGACATTACTTATGCCTGAAACCGCCTTATGCCTGAAACGGTCCCCCCCGTCGCTCACCGGGCTGCGGGGTTGGGTGCGGTGGTTGGTGTTGGTCGGCGGGACGACTGAACTTCAGTAGACCAAACTTTGCTCAACAAGCCCATGAGCGCCCTACAATCAGCCGCACCCTGCACAGCCGACGACCATGGCCACCATTCATCCCAGTACGCCGCTTTCCTTCAGCCATGGAGCCGGAAATTTCCGGGAGCGGGATGTGCTCGAACGACTCGGGCAATCGCTACCCAATGGCTACGAAATCTTCCATCACGTCGACTGGCAGGCCGTGCACGAGGGGCGCGACCATCACGGCGAATTCGACGTCGTGGTCATGGCTCCCAATGGAAACCTGCTGCTCATCGAGGTCAAGGCAGGGGACGTCCTCCTTCGAAAGGGCGAGCTGTACAAACTCTACGCCTCAGGCGAGCGTGACGTGGGGCGTCAATGTCGGATTCAGTACGCCGGCATGGTCAATCGACTGAAGGAAGCCGGACAGCATCCCTACCTCTCCAACTGCCTGGTCCTGCCCGATTACACCCTCGACCAGACCCCGCTCATCGCCTTCTCCCACGAACGCATCATCGATGCCCGGACCTACGCCCAGCTCGGCGCTCTCGTCATGGGGTTTCTTGCCGCCGGCAAGGGTAATGGCAAGACCGATGTCGAGGCGCTGCGGCATTTCCTGAATAACGTATTTCGAGTGACCGCGGACCTCACCGTCCTGCGCGAACAGATTCAGACCACCACCCGGCGCCTGTCTGACGGCCTGGCCACCTGGGGAAGCCGCATCACCTCGCCCTCGGGCATGATCCGCATACAGGCCACGGCCGGATCGGGAAAAACCCAATTGGCCCTGCGCTTGATGGAAGAGGCTACCCACGCAGGTCTATCGGTCCTGTATGTCTGTTTCAACCGGATGCTGGCCGACCACGTGCGGCGTTTGGCACCCACCCGCGCACTTGTCGCCAACTTCCATGAGCTGGCGGTGGACCACTACCGCCGCCATCACCAGGAACCCGACTTCAGCGCCGAGGGCATCTTCGGCACGGTTGAACAAGCCTACCTTTCGGACAGCGCCTCCTTCGAGCCGCGACACGATCTGCTCATCATCGATGAGGGCCAGGACTTCGGCCCCGCCTGGGTCGAGTGCTTAATGGCGCAGCTCAAGCCGGATGGGCGACTCTACTTCTTCGAAGACGATGACCAACGTCTTTACGAGCGCATAGCCTTCGACCTGGACGAGGCCGTCATCCTCACCTGTCGGGACAATTTCCGCAGCCCACAGGCCATTTGCGAGGCCATCAATGGATTTAGCCTGTCCAGCAGCGCGATCATTAGCCGTGGCCCCTATGTCGGGAATTTTCCTGGATTTCACGTTTACGACAATGAAACAGGCATGACCAAGCAAACGCTCACCGCCATCGAAGCCATTCGGAAGGAGGGCTACGGTCTCGGAGACATCGTGGTCCTCAGCGGCCATGGTCGGAACAAATCCAGCCTGCTGCATTCCGACAGTCTCGGCCCCTACGCCACACGGCGCTTCACAGGCAAATACACCGCAGATGGCGAGCCGGTATGGACCAAGGGCGAACTCCTGGTGGAGTCGGTCTATCGCTTCAAGGGCCAGAGCGTGGCAGCCGTAGTGATGACCGAAATCGATTTCGCGGAACTCACCCCCCTTGAACGGCGCAAGTTGTTCGTAGGCATGACCCGCGCCCAAATGCGGCTGGAAATGGTGATCTCACGGCAGGCGGAAACCTGCTTTGCCAGAATGCTTGAGGGGTAGTCAGGCGGGGCGGTAGTCATGGCGCTCTCGGAAGCGGACTTTCAAGAGCATGACCACGCAGGCCGATCACAAACTGCGTTCCCACGCTCCAGCGCCCCGTAGTCTTCAAAACCAAAATCGTGCTGGCGCAGATGCGTCCAGCTATCGAGGAGGAATTGCACCGCATCCGGGCGGGTAAACACGGACAGCCACTCGACTACTGTGCATGTCAGGAAATGCGGCTTATCCGGTTCCAGGATGACGTATCGGCTTCGGCTC
>CAISDD010000418.1 GCA_903883985.1 uncultured Pseudomonadota bacterium
ACCAATTTGGCTTACCACCGGGCTCCCTCACCCTGCCCTCTCCCGAAGAGGGTTCCACCCCCTTCCCCCTCCGGGGGAAGGGCCGGGGATGAGGGCCTGCGCCGGCAGCTTAATGAAGGCAAGTTACGCGACATTACTTACGATTTCCCTGCGCTAGGGGAGGATACAGTCATGGATGGGTTCCGGGAAGGGTGGCCATGGACCATGGTTTAACGATAGCCCAGCTGTTGCTCAATAGTGCGCAGCGCAAGGACTGGGTTGATTCCCAACGGGGTGACACCCACACTCCTGAGTTCCTCCTGAGCATTGACGGAAAAATGGCTGCCCACGAAGACAGGGACCCCGCTGGTAGTGGACAACCAGGCAATGTCCTCAATCATCTTTGCAGGTTTTTGTATGTCACGTCCTGCCAGCACGATCCCCGCGGGATGCGTGCGCGCGCAAATCGGCAGAATTTGACGTATCGGCATGTTTGCACCCAGGTAGATCACTCCATGGTTACGCCGCAGCCCCTCAAGCGCAAAAATCAACAGCCCTATTTCATGGTTTTCGCCAGGCAGACATGCCAGGATCAGCAACCGTCCTCGGGTCGGTCCGGTCGAGTGATGGAGCCGCGCACCGAGTTTGTTGCGTAGCCAGGCACTGAAAAAGTGTTCTTCAGCAATGCCGGCTGGATGTTGGTCCCAACGCTCGCCAAGTTGTTTCATCACGGGGATGAGCAGACTGTCCGTCACCACACCGATGGGGTAAAGCGCGCAAGCCTCGTTGTATAGCAGGTCTAGCCGTTCAACGCTGAAATCCTCCAGCGCGCGCCGCGTCTCGCTCAGATAGCCCTGCCAAGCGGTCATCGCTACCGCCGACCTTGACACCGAGGTTCCTGTCGCTAGAGGCTCCATGTCATCGGTTTCGTCCAGTAGCGTACCGATTTCGGCGAGGCTCATTCCCTGGCTTAGCAGTCTCTGAAGGCGTCGGATGCGGTCCACATCCTGCATGCTGTAGAGTCGGTGCCCAGAGGGCGTTCGTAGCGGATTCAGCAACGCGTGGCGACTCTCCCACGCGCGCAGCGTGGAGGCGTTCACACCGGTTTGCTGGACCAGATCACGAATCGGAAACAGACTAGGCAGTATGGTCATGTGATGTACAGAAATATTTGCGCAAATATAGGCGCAGTATAATATTTTTCCGAGTTGATGGTTCGTTTCCAGCAAGGGGCGCGAGATCGAAGGCGCTCGACCCTGGACGGGTGCGCGCCTGGCCCGGTTAGACTGTCCTCCCCCACGCACAGGACATTCCCATGGCTCAAACCGCCCGCATCGGCCTCATTTCCATCAGCGACCGCGCCAGTTCCGGCGCCTACGAAGACCAGGGACTGCCCGCCCTGAAGGCCTGGCTGCAAGAGGCGCTGCTCAACCCGCTGGATTTCGTCGAACGCCTGATCCCGGACGAACAGGTGTTGATCGAGGCGACCCTGATCGAACTCGCAACGCGCTGCTGCCTGGTGCTCACCACCGGCGGCACCGGGCCGGCACCGCGCGACGTGACGCCGGAGGCAACGCTGGCGGTCGCCGACCGGGTATTGCCAGGGTTCGGCGAACAGATGCGCGCGGTCAGCCTGAAATACGTCCCCACCGCCTTGCTGTCACGACAAGTCGGCGTGGTGCGCGGCCAGTGCCTGATCCTCAACCTGCCGGGCCAACCCAAGGCAATCAAGGAAACCCTGGACGGCGTGTTTGCCGCCGTCCCCTATGGCATCGACCTGATCGGCGGAACATACCTGGAGACGCGGGATGAAGTGGTCAAGGCATTCCGACCGAAGTCGGCGACGAAAGCAACAAGCGCTGAATGACCGCGCCCGCCAGCATCAGCCCGAACAAAGGCGGCAGATAGGCGATCGTGCCGTTCACCGCGCGCGCGCGGCCCTGGCTTACTGCCTCCGGCGGCAGGGGAGGACGGCCGGTTTCATCGCTCCAGACGCACAGCACGCCCTTTTCCACGCCCTGCCGTTTCAGGCGCTTGCGCACCAGGCGCGCGAGTCGATCAACCTCGGTCTTGTCGATGTCGGACACCCGTACCCGGGTCACATCGAGTTTGTTGCCCGCCCCCATGCTGGAGGCTATGGCCAGGCCGCGGCGATGCGCCGCCACGATCAGCGCGACCTTGCAGTTGAGGGAATCGATGCAGTCGATCACATAGTCCACGTCCACGGGCAAGAGCGTCGGAATGTTGTCCGGGGTGAGGAAGTCGGTCAGCACGCGAAGACGGCAATCCGGGTTGATATCGCGTAGGCGTTCGGCCATGACTTCGGCCTTGCCACGCCCCACCGTGGAGAACAAGGCAGGCAGTTGCCGGTTGATGTTGGAGACGGCCACCGTATCCATGTCCACCAGGGTCAACCGCCCCACCCCGGCCCGCGCCAACGCCTCCGCACACCAGGAGCCAACCCCGCACAGGCCGGCGAGAAACACGTGGCAAGACGCCAGGCGTGCCACGCCCTCAGGTCCGATGAGGATCTCGCTGCGCTCGAACTGGGGAGGGGTCATGCCTGTCCGCTCACAAAATTACCGCGCCCACTTTCCACTTTCCACTTCAGTGCAGCGTCGGTCCTGCACCGCAGCACTTCTTGAATTTTTTGCCCGAGCCGCACGGACAGGGCTCGTTGCGCCCGATCTTGTCGCCGGCGCGTTGCAGCGTGGCGGTCACGCGCTCTTGAGCCGCGGCTTCGCGCTGCGGCAGGAAATAATGGAACAGGGCTTCGACGATATCGGGAATCGCTTCATAGGCGGCTCGAATCCTGTCCAAGGGATACTCCTCGGTCTCGAGTTCATCCCAGCCTTCTTCGGTGCCGAGAAGGATCATGGGGGCGAGCCATTCCGGGTGTGACCTTAGGACCGGCAACCAGACTTCCTTGAATAGCTCTACCCCCAGCATGAAGCCCATGCTCCAGCCTTCGCCATCGTAGAGTTCGCTACCGTCTTCCTGCTGCAGCGTGTACATCAGCGGCGCGAAACGATCTTCGCTGACCGCCTCCTGCACACTGTTGTAGTGGCGCAGCAGCAAGCCACTGATGCGCTCGGCCTGGGCCACAGTCTCGAACGCGGGCGTTTCCTCACCCTCCTCCATATCCCATACCCAGGGCAGCCACTGGCTGGGCAGGATGAATTCAGGATTGAGGGCGATGGCTGCAAAGAAGCCATCCACCGCAGAGATATCCATCGACTCCTCGGATAGCGATTCCGACATCAAGAAGGCATCGAGTTCGTCGAATTCGTCTTCGCTCAAGGCACGGTCCATTTCGGCTCCTCGTCTCTATAGGTGCAGCAGGCTGGCTGCGATGCCGGCGAAAACCGCACCGCCAAACCAGTTGTTATGAAGAAATGCCTTGAAGCAGCGAACGGGGTCGCGCTCGCGGATCAAGGTCCAATGGTAAGCGGCCAGGCCGGCGGCGACACCCAGGCCGGCATGGAATGGCCAGGAAAGATGCAAACGCCATCCCACCCAGGCCAGGATCAGCAAGGTCAGGCCATAACAGGCCATGACCGCGGCCACGTCGTAGCGCCCGAAAGTGATAGCCGAAGTCTTGATGCCGATTTTCAGATCGTCCTCGCGGTCCACCATCGCGTATTCGGTGTCATAGGCGATGGCCCAGAACACGTTGGCCAGCGTCAACAGCCAGGCTTCGAGCGGAATGAATTGCACCTGGGCCGCGTAACTCATGGGGATACCGAAGCCGAAGGCCACACCCAGATAGGCCTGAGGGATGGCCAGGAAACGCTTGGTGTAGGGGTAGGAAGCCGCCAGAAAAACCGCGACGAACGACAGCCCCAGCAGCAGCCTGTTTTGCAGCGGCAGGACCAGGAGAAACGCCAGCAGGCATAGGCCCGCAGCCAGCGATAGCGCCTCTTTTCCGCTCACCAGGCCGGCCGCCATGGGACGGTTCTTGGTGCGTTCCACATGAGCGTCGAAGTGGCGATCGGCATAGTCGTTGATCACGCAACCGGCAGAACGCATCAACACCACGCCCAGTGCGAATATCCAGACCAGAACCGGCTCCGGCCTGCCCGCACCCGACAGCCACAAACCCCAGAAGGTGGGCCAGGCGAGCAGCAGGATGCCGATGGGCTTGTCCAGGCGCATCAGCTTTTCGTACTGAGTCAGGCGTTCGGTGAGGGTCATGACGGGTTCTAGGTTCTAGGGGCTAATCCGGCAACTTCTTTCCCGGATTGAGCACGCCTTGAGGGTCGAAGAGGCGTTTCAGACCACGCATCAGATCCAGCGTGGGCGCGTCGACTTCCAGAGGTACGAAATGGCGTTTCTCGCTACCGATGCCATGCTCACCCGACAGGCTGCCGCCCAGGCCGATGACGGCGTGGATCAGGGCGGCGCGGCAGGCGAGCGCCCGCGCAATTTCCTCGTTACTGCCATTGTCCACCATGATGTTGACATGCAAATTGCCGTTTCCGGCGTGACCGAAGGCGACAATGGGCAAATGGTGAGTCTCCGCCAGGGCTTCGATGGCGCTCACCAACTGGGCCAATCGCCCCACCGGAACCACGACATCCTCGTTGATTTTCAGGGGCGCGATGCGCTTGACCGCGTGCGATAGCGACTTGCGCGCGAGCCACAGCCGGAGGATGTCTTCTTCGGTGAAGCCACTCTGAATCTCCAGCAAATCCGGCCCCGCCAATGCCTTTTCCAAGGCGGCGATCTGGCGCGGCACATCCTCGAAGTTGCCATCGGCTTCCACCATGAGCACGGCTTTTGTGCCCGGCGGCAGGGCCGCGGCGGCAAAAGCCTCGCCGCCATAGTCGCGCAAGGCCAGAAGCGAACGGTGATCCATGAACTCCAGCGCACACGGAGTGACCGGTTGATTCATCACCCGGCTCACCGCCTCGCAAGCACTCTGGTTGCTGGCATAGCACACGCGCAAGGTGGCCACGGTCTCGGGCGCGGGCAACAGTTTCAAGGTGGCCTGGGTAATGTAGGCCAGTGTGCCCTCCGAGCCCACCAGCAGACGGGTGAGGTCGTAGGCGGTGGCATATTTGGTGGTGCGCCCCCCGCTGTGGATGACGCGACCGTCGCCGGTAACGGCGGTGAGGCCCAGCACATGGTCGCGGGTGGCACCATATTTCACCGCGCGCGGGCCCGCCGCGTTCATCGCCAGGTTGCCGCCGATGCGGCAGTAGGCACCAGAGCCAGGGTCGGGCGCATACATCAGACCACGCGTGCGCGCGAGGCGGTCGATCTCGTCGGTAACCACGCCCGGTTCCACCACCATCAAGCGGTTAGCGGCATCGAACTCGACGATTTTTTGCATGCACTCGAAGCTCACCACCACGCTGCCTGGGACCGGCATCGCTCCGCCGACGTTACCGGAACCGGCGCCGCGCGCAGTCAGGGAAATGCGATGGAGGTTCGCAAGAAGCACGATCTCGGCGACATGGCTCTGACAAGTCGGAAACAATACCGCCTCGGGCATGCACGACCGTGGCGTCTCGTCACTGGCGTAGTGCGCCAGGGTTTCCGCATCGTCGAATACCCGATCCAGGCCGAGCAGGGCCTGGAATTCACGAAAGAGGAAAGGCGTCAACGCGACATCACCCCAGCGCGGCTTCGACCACCTCGGCTGCCAGGGCCAAAGCGTCGGAATCGGGATAGCGCGTATGCACTTCCTGCACGGCGGCATCGTAGATCAGGCGGTTGAAAGGCAGGGCTGCCTGTTCCCGCAGGCAATGTTTGAGTGCCTGGGTCATCACCTTGTCTAGGGACAGGATGCGGCGCGAGCGCACGATGCCATCCTCGGCATCGACCAGGGTGAGCTTCAGTCGGGCACGGTCGCCCGGCGCCTCGTCGGGCAGTTCGCGTTCTTCCTCAGGCACCCGATGCACATTGAAAGAAGCATCGGACCACTCACACACGTTCCGTATCTTGTAGAGCAGGAAGGCCGCCGGGCCATGGCTGAACAGGCCCACTTCAACGTCGGCATCCCGCAGGCCCGTGATTTCTTCCTGGGTGGGCGCAGGCCAGAACAGGGTCAGTTCGTGCGCGCCGAAGCGGTAGACATAGCGCACGCCCTCGTCATAGCCATTGAACTCGGCCGACCAGCGCTCGCCCACGCCAGGTTCCGGCGGCAGGAAATCGGGACGCGGGAAGGTGTGTAGGGTCGTCATACTGCTTCCTCGGGCAACAACGAGGCCAGCATGGCCACCATGTCAGGGTCGAAGTCGAAGCCCAGTTCCTGGCCAGGGTTGATCGACAAACCCATGTCGGCGCCGATGCGCCGCAGTATCCAGGACACCTCGGTGAGCAGGCCGCCACCATGGCCGGGAAATTCGGCGATGAAATCGCGGGCCCGCTCCGGCGCGGTAAACGCGATCAGCACACGATTCCCCTCTTCGTCCTCGATCACCAAGGGCTGCGCCTTGGTAGAGAGCTGAAAACCGGCGATCTGATGTTTTTCATCCTTGATCGGGATGAAAATCTGCTGGGCGATCAACTCGCGGGCGAAATTTTCGGGCTCGATGCCGCCATCGTTCATAGCAATCAGCAGCCGCTCGACTTCGTTGCGGGGGGCGTATTCCGAGAAGGTCATGGAAATGCGGGTCAGGACTCGTGGCAGGCCAGCATACCATCACGGCAGCGCTTCATGCCGCAAGCCGTATGGAATCGCAGGGCAAATTTGTTCTCGTCATTCCCGCGTAGGCGGGAAACCACGCTGGAGCGTGGGAACGATAAAATTAAGCTGCCGGCGCAGACCCTCATCCCCGGCCCTTCCCCCGGAGGGGGAAGGGGGTTTATCGTTGCCACGCTCCAGCGTGGGAACGCAGTTTTGGACGCTCCAGCGTCCCGATAGTTGGCTGTCCGTGTTTACCCGCCCGGATGCGGTGCAATTCCTCCTCGATAGCTGGACGCATCTGCGCCAGCACGATAG
>CAISDD010000419.1 GCA_903883985.1 uncultured Pseudomonadota bacterium
ACCAATTTGGCTTACCACCGGGCTCCCTCACCCTGCCCTCTCCCGAAGAGGGTTCCACCCCCTTCCCCCTCCGGGGGAAGGGCCGGGGATGAGGGCCTGCGCCGGCAGCTTAATGAAGGCAAGTTACGCGACATTACTTACAACTGACCGATCAGCAGTCGTTGTTTGTTCACGGGAAAACGCTTTGCCGTTTACCGGTAATCGGTATATGTTGACAGCGTGATACTCTCGTTTGCCGACAGCGAAACAGCCGACCTGTTTGCGGGCAAGCGGGTGAGGCGTTTTGCCCATCTGGCTGCCGTGGCCGAGCGCAAGCTTCAGCAGCTTGACAGCGCCACCACACTGGACGCACTGCGCGTGCCGCCAGGCAATCGGCTCGAAGCCTTGGCGGCGGATCGCAAGGGTCAACACAGCATCCGCATCAATGACCAATGGCGTGTTTGCTTCGTCTGGATGGCGGAGGGTGTGCTGGACGTGGAAATTGTCGATGACCATTGAATGGCAGCGGAGACCAGGATGAGCATTGCAGCGCCGAAGAATGGAATGCGACCGATCCACCTGGGCGAAATCCTGCGCGAGGACTACCTCAAGCCCATGGGCATGAGCGCCAACGCTCTGGCCCAGGCGCTGCATGTACCCGCCTCACGCATTAACGACATCGTCCTGGAACGTCGCGGCGTCACCGTGGACACCGCCTTCCGCCTGGTGCGCTATTTTGGCGGCGATGTGCAGACATGGATGAACTTGCAAACTGCCTACGAAATCAGACTTGCGGTAGCCACGCTGACGAAGAGGGTGGAAAAGGAAGTCACGCCGCTCGCGGTGTGACTGATTCCAATTCTGGTTCATTTTCGCGAATCGCCTGTTTTTCCCCCGTCCCCGGCGCGACAATTCCCCTCACCCTTAAACACGAGAATAACTTCGAATGCGCACTCTAATCTGCGGTTCCATGGCCTTCGACACCATCATGGTGTTCCACGACCAGTTCAAGAACCATATCCTGCCCGAACAGATCCATATCCTGAACGTGGCGTTCCTGGTGCCGGACATGCGCCGCGAGTATGGCGGCTGCGCCGGCAACATCGCCTATAGCCTGAAGTTGCTGGGCGGCGAGCCGGTCATCATGGCCACGGTGGGCGACGATTTCGCGCCCTATGCCGCGCGCCTGCTAGCCCTGGGAATCGACGCCGCCCATATCCTGCACGTCGCCGACACCTTCACCGCCCAGGCCTTCATCACCACCGATCTGGACGACAACCAGATTACCGCCTTCCATCCAGGTGCGATGAATTTCTCCCACCAGAACCGGGTGGACGCAGCCTCTGGCATCAAGCTAGGTATCGTCTCGCCGGAAGGGCGAGAGGGCATGATCGAGCATGCGCGCCAGTTTCACGAGGCCGGCATTCCCTTCATCTTCGATCCCGGCCAGGGCCTGCCCATGTTCAATGGGTCAGAATTGCTGGAATTCCTCGGCCAGGCGGATTACCTCACCTGCAACGATTACGAGGCGAAACTCCTGCAAGAACGCACCGGCCAGACGCTCGAAATGTTGGCGCGGCAGGTGCGCGCCCTGGTGGTAACGCTGGGGGGGGAGGGCTCGCGCATCTACGCCGACGGTCAGGTGCATGACATTCCCGCCGCCGTGGCCAGTGAAGTGGTGGACCCGACCGGCTGTGGCGATGCCTACCGCGCCGGCTTGATGACCGGTCTGCACAAGGGGCTGGACTGGCCCACCTGCGGTCGCCTTGCCGGCTTGCTAGGCGCGATCAAGATTGCCCAGCGCGGCGGCCAGAACCACCGCTGCACCTGGGACGAAGTCGCCGACCGATTCAAGGTGGAATACGGCTACTCACTTTGAGCCTGGTGGCTTGTCCGGAGCGATATGGGGCCGGCCGCCGATCCGGGCGCGGACTTGCTGCACGCCCTGGTCGATTGCCTGGTCAAGAAAAGTGCCGTAGTAATCGGGTGTACTCACGCCGATCACCGGCTTGGTGAGCGGGTGGCCTTCGCCGTCGAACACCATCACGGTCGGCGTCAGGCGCACACCGTATGCGGCGGCGAGCTGGCGCCCAGTGAGCTTGTGGCCCTGAAAATCCATGAGTGGGTGCGTACCGCCGCTCTCCACCCGGCGCATCACCACGGCGAGGTAATTGGCGTTGCCGCTCATGGGGATCAGAAAATCGTTGAGCGCGGTTTCGCAGTAGGGGCAGTGCGAGGCGACGAAAACCACCAGGACGACGCCGTTGGCGGCACGAGCGGCTGCGGCGTCCTGTTGCAGGTCGCTGGTCCAAGGCACATCGGCACGGGCGGGGGCCGCGCCCCATGTTAAAATCGCCAGGCACGCGAGCGTCTGCTTAACTGCTTGTTTCATAGGCTTATTCCTGATAATCATGGGGCATTCTAGCGATGCCCGCTACGGACTAGATAGCAAAATCATGCCGAAAAAAATCGTCATCGCCACGCGCGAAAGCCAGCTTGCCTTGTGGCAGGCCGAACACGTCAAGGCCCGCCTCCTGGAATTGCACCCCGGTTTGGAAGTCGAGTTGCTCGGCATGACCACCCAGGGCGACCAGATACTCGATTCTCCGCTCTCGCTCATCGGCGGCAAGGGCCTGTTCGTGAAGGAGCTGGAAACGGCCATGGCGGAAGGCCACGCCGATCTCGCCGTTCACTCGATCAAGGATGTGCCCATGGACCTGCCTCTCGGCTTCGAGCTGGTCGCCATCTCGAAGAGGGAAGATCCTCGGGACGCCTTCGTTTCGAGTAAGTACGCGCATTTGAGCGATCTTCCGGCCGGTGCCCGAGTCGGTACTTCCAGTCTGCGTCGCCAGGCGCAGTTGCGTGCGGTCTATCCGGCCCTGGATGTGGACACTCTGCGCGGCAACGTCAACACCCGCTTGCGCAAGCTTGAGGAAGGCCAGTACGACGCCATCCTGCTCGCTGCCGCCGGCCTTAAGCGTCTGGGCCTGGACGCTCACATCCGCGCCATCCTGTCGCCGGAAGAAAGCCTGCCGGCGGTTGGGCAGGGCGCGCTGGGTATCGAGATCCTCTCCGGCCGGCCGGAACTGGCGGCGCTGCTCGCACCACTCAACGATCCCGAGACGTCTGCGTGCGTGCGCGCCGAGCGGGCGATGAGCCGGATGCTGCACGGCGGCTGCCAGGCGCCCATCGGCGGCTATGCGGAACTGCGCGAGGGGCGCCTTTACCTGCGCGCCTTCGTGGCCGACCTCGAAGGCATCCGTTTCTACCGCAGCAGTGTCGAGGGCGATCCGCTCGACCCTGATGCCGTCGGCCACGCGGCCGCGCGGGAACTGATGGCGCAGGGTGCCGACGGCCTGCTGGCGGAGCTCGTTCTGCGCGTGCAATGAGCCTGAGGCCCACGTCTGAAGGCGGCTGCGCATGAATCCGCTGGCCGGGCTGGGGGTGCTGATTACCCGTCCGACGGCGCGGGCGGCGGGATTGCAGGCGCATGTCGCCTTGCTGGGGGGGCTGCCTATCCTGTTCCCCGCTCTGGACATCCTGCCTGTGGACGATGCGGCCGCGTCGACGCAATGCGACTTGGCTGCGTGCGACCTGGCGATTTTCGTGAGCCCCAGCGCCGTGCAATTCGGGCTCGCCCGCTTTCCCTCCTGGCCGGCTTGCTTGCCCGCGGCCGGAGTGGGGCAGGGGACGGCGGCGGCCCTGCGCGCTGCGGGTGTCACGGCGGTGCTGGCGCCCGATGTGGGTGCCGACAGCGAGCATCTGCTCGCCTTGCCGCAACTACAGGATATGGCGGGGAGGCGCGTGTGCATCTTCCGCGGCGATGGCGGCCGCGAATTGCTGGCGGATACGCTGCGCGCTCGCGGCGCCAGCGTGGACTACATCCTCTGCTACCGGCGTGGTCTGGGTAGCGCCGATCCTGCCCCACTGCGCGAGATTTGGCGACAGGGAGGCATCCATGCCGTCACCGTGTTGAGTACCCAGACCCTGGACAATCTGTTCACCCTGTTGGGGGGCGACGCCGGCTTGATCCGCGCCACTCCGCTGTTCGCGCCCCATGCGCGCATCACCGGGCATGCTCGGGATTTGGGCGTGGCCACATGCAGGCTCACCGCACCCGGTGAGATGGGCCTGGTGCGCGGGCTGGTGGAATACTTCGCCCATGGCTGAAAACGCTCGTCAGCGTCTGGTATGGCTGGGCCCCATCCTGGGCGGGGTCGCCATTCTGCTGACGCTGAGCCTCTCCTGGCAGGCTTACGACCGCATGCGCGCCATGGAAGTGCAGTTGGCTAGACGCATCGGCGCCTTCGACACCGCCAGCCAGGAGGCGCGTGCTGCGGCCAAGGCCGCCAACGCCGCCCTGGCCGACCTGCAAGGACGGCTGTCCGCTCTGGAGTCCCGTGCCCAGGAGTCGCAGAGCCAACAACTGGCCTTGAACGCGATGTATCAGGAACTCGCGCGCAGCCAGGATGAACGGATTGTGGCGGACATCGAGCAGACCTTGCTGCTGGCGCAGCAACAACTGCAATTGGCCGGCAATGTAAAGGCGGCGCTGATCGGCCTGGATGCGGCGGCAACCCGACTGGCGCAACTCGACAAGCCCCAGTTCAATCGCCTGCGGGATGTGATCGAACGCGATATGGAGCGGCTCAGGCTCCTGCCTGCGGCGGACATCGTCGGCCTCAACGCCCGCCTGGAGGAGTTGATCCAGAATGTGGACCGGCTCAAGCCGGAGTCGGAGGCGGAACCCGCGCCTATAAAGGCACGGGTAGCGCACAGCAGGGCAGTCGACACCCTGACGAATCTGTCCGGCGAAGCCTGGCAGGCATTCAAGGGGCTGGTGCGCATACGCCGCCTTGATCATCCCGAGATGCCTCTGCTCGAGCCTTCGCAGCTCTATTTCCTGCGCGAGAACCTCAAGCTGCGCCTGATTTCCGCGCGTATCGCCGCGCTGCAGCGCGACGAAATCGCCTTCCATGACGACATCGACGCCGCGCGCGACTGGACCCGGCGTTATTTCAACCCGCGTGACCAGACAACCCGAGCGGTACTCGAAAGCCTGGGTGGATTGCGTGGCGTCCCCGTGGCGCTGAGCGACACGGAAATCGATGCCAGCCTGAAAGCGATACGCGCGGCACGGGGGCAGCGGCGGTGATGCGCGCGGCGTTCTGGCTACTCGCCCTGTTCGCGCTGGCCGTGGCCCTGACTCTGGTGGCGCGGGTCGATCAGGGCTATGTCGTCGTGGTCTATCCTCCCTGGCGCATGGAACTCTCGTTTCTGCTCGCCCTGGCCTTGCTGGTGGGCCTCATCGCCCTGGCGTACGCCGCGTTGCGCCTGGGCCAGGCGGCATTGCGCCTGCCTGACGACGTGCGCGATTGGCGTGATCGGCAACGTCTCGCTGCGGCCGAACGCACCCTGCTGGATGCCATGCGTGCTCACCTCGATGGCGACGCCCAGCGCGCGGCCCGGCTCGCACAGAAGGCGGGGGGATGCCGTGCGGCGGATATCGCGGCACGCTTGATCGAGGCTGGCGAAGCGCACACCGGGCGGGAGGCTAGCGGCGCCGGGACGGATACGGACTGATTCCCATGTGATCGTTGTGGGCCAGGCCAGCGGCGATAGTCAGGATGCTGCTCCGGTCTTTGATGTTTGGGTGGATGCGCTGCGCTTATCCACCCTACTTGGCTACGACTCCGCTTGCCAGGCAACTCGCCGGACGCACACTCTGGCGTGTTCAACTGAGGATTCAAGGATGATGATGGCCGCGATCGTCGTCGTGGCGGTCATTCCCGCGATCGTCGGCGTGACGGTCATTCCCGCGATGTTCGCGCGCATCGCCGTGACCGCGATGTTGTTCCTGGTAATGCTGAACGTATTCGCGGTTGTACCAGTCCTCCCGGACGAAGAACACGGGCTCGCCGCAGGCGTTGTACTCGTGGCAATGCTTCTTCCAGTGTTTGGCGTGGCCCGGCGGCACATGCAGATAGAGCGGCGGACGATTCGCGGGAACTTGGCCCACGATCATGGGCTGGATGTTGATCACCTGCGGCTGCGGGAAGCTGCCGATGTCGATGCGGCCATAGAATCCGGGCTGGCCGAGGCTGATCGAGACGTCGGCGGCGAGTGCCGGGGTGGTGGTGATGAGCAATGCTGCCGCGATAAAAACGCGTCTCATGGGGAACTCCTGTTTGGGTGGAAACAGCCTGGGATTCTGCGCTGCCTGGACGGGCTTGTGCGCAAGGCTTTACAGCAAATTACCCAGGGCGGTGTGCGCGGTGTCCGGGTAGAACAACCCGCCTTAACCGGGGTTTAACGGCCTTCTGCCAGAATCATCGAAATTTTTCGAGATATCCGTCGTAAGCCATTGATTGTTATGAACGGTCATTTTTCGTGTTGAATTGTTGTGCCATAATC
>CAISDD010000420.1 GCA_903883985.1 uncultured Pseudomonadota bacterium
AACATGAACGGTGCGCAAACCTGGTGGTGGGGGAAGGATTCGAACCTTCGAAGGCAGTGCCGTCAGATTTACAGTCTGATCCCTTTGACCGCTCGGGAACCCCACCTGGAAAGCGAGGCATTATCCAGGCAGTCGTCCGCCTTGTCAACTACTCTTGCCACCAAAGTCAAAACAAAGATTTATTTTGCCAGGATCAGCCCAGGTAGTCACTGCTCAGGTCGAATCCATCGTCTCAAAACAACCACAGCAATCCCCTCCCCTTCAAGGGGAGGGTTAGGGTGGGGATGGGGTAAAATTGCCAGCGCAATGACCCCATCCCCATCCCGGCCTCCCCCTTGAAGGGGAAGGAGAAATACGGCAGTGTCTTAGCAGTTACCCCAGGTAGGCTTTCAGTACGGCATCGTCGCGCCGCAGTTGTTCCGGCGTGGCGGCCAGTACCACGCGACCGCGCTCCATGACATAGGCGTAATCGGCGATCTCCAGCGCGGAACGCGCAAACTGCTCCACCAGCAGCAGAGTAATGCCGGCGGCCTTGAGCCGCGCCAGGGTGGCGAACACTTCTTCGACGATGACCGGGGCCAGACCCATGGACGGCTCGTCCAGCAACATTACCTTGGGTGCTGCCATCAGGCCACGGGCGATGGCCAGCATCTGCTGTTCGCCGCCCGACAGGGTACCCGCCGCCTGCCCGCGCCGTTCCGCCAGGCGGGGAAACAGGGCATAGGCACGTTCCAGGTCGGGTTTGGCGCGTTTGGCATAGCCAAACATGCGCGGCAGGCGGGTATAGGCGCCGAGCAGCAGATTGTCTTCCACCGACAGGGGGCCGAACACGTGGCGCCCTTCCGGGACGTGTGCCAGCCCCAGGTTGGCGATGGCGGAGGCGTCAACGCCCTGAATCGCGCAGCCATCCAGCAGCACCTGACCGGCGCTCGGCCTGATCAAGCCGGAGATGGCGCGCATGGCTGTAGTCTTGCCGGCACCGTTGGCACCGATCAGCGCCACCACCGTGCCCTTGGCCACCTCCAGAGACAGCCCCTGGAGCACCGCGCTACGGCCGTAACCGGCGCAGAGCTTGTCCACCTTCAGCATATCGCCCTCTCCCCCTCTGCCGCCACGACGCCGGCCGCGCCCAGGTAGGCGGCGATCACCTTGGGATCGCGCCGCACCTCGGCGGGGGTGCCAGCGGCGATGACGCTGCCGCCGTCCAGGACGGTGACCGTGTCGCACAGCTCGCTCACCACGTCCATGTGGTGCTCGATCAGGATCATGGTCATGCCCCGCGCCTTGATGGCGCGGATGACCTGCACCAGGCGCACTGCATCCGGGTGAGCCAGGCCGGCGGCGGGTTCGTCCAGGATCAGGAGTTGCGGCTTGCGCGCGAGGGCTCTTGCGACCTCCAGGAAGCGCTGGTCGCCGTAGGTCAGGTCACGGGCGCGACGGCGCGCCGCCTGGGCGAGTCCCACCAGTTCCAGTATGGCCAGCGCATCGGCCTGGGCACGCCGCTCCTCGCTCGCGTTGAGGCCCAGGATCACCCCGGGCAGCGGCACCCGGTAGGTGCCGGACAGGGCCACCATGACGTTTTCCAGGACGCTCAATTCGGCAAACAACTGCAGGTTCTGAAAGGTGCGAGCCACCCCGGCCCGGGCCGCCGCCATCAGGCTGCCCGCAGGCAGCGGTCGTCCCGCCAGCACCATGCTCCCGGCGCTGGGGGCGTAGAGGCCGGACACCACATTCACCGCCGTGCTCTTGCCGGAGCCGTTGGGCCCGATCAGTCCGTGGATGCTGCCGCGCCGAACTTCCAGCGTGACCCCGTCCAGTGCACGCACCCCGCCAAAATGCCGCTTCAGGTCGCGGATGGCGAGCAGGGTGCCCTCCTCACCGTGCTGCGCCGGTAACACCTGGTCCAGGGGCGAAGGCGGCGGCAGGGGTGCTGCCGGCAGAGCGACGAGTCGGCCAAGCAGGCGCCCGACAAAACCCATCAGCCCCTCTGGCAGGCCCACCACCACAGAGAACAGCATCAAAGCGAAGATGGCGCGACGCCAGTCCTCGCTGTTCTCCACCAGGGCACCTCCCATCACCAGCAGCCCCATGGAAGCCACCGGCGCCCAAGCCTGGAAGCGCCAGGCGCCGCCGTGCCGCCCGCGCCACGCTGCCACCACAGCCAGCACTAAGCCCGCGGCGGAAAACGCGTGGAACAGCACGCGGTTGGACAGCAGGTTGGGCAACAGGACGATGAACGCCGCGCCGACGAAGGCGCCCCACAGGCTCTTGCGCCCACCTAGTACCACGCCCAGAAGCAGGATCACCATCAGCTCGTAGGTAAAGCTTTGCGGTTGCAGGTACTGGAAATTGAAGGCGTAGAGTCCGCCGGCCAGGGCACCCAGGCCGGAACCGATGGCGAAACCGGCCACCTTGTGGCGGTAGGCACCTACGCCCATGGCATCGGTGGCGATAGGGCTGTCGCGCAAGGCCTCGAAGGCGCGCCCCCAGTTGGATGCCAGCAGGTTGCGCAGGGCCAGCCAGACCAGGGCCAGCAGGGCCAGGCACAGCCAGTAGAAATGCGGCGCATTCAGGACCACGCCGAACAAGGGCGGCCGCGTCACCTGAAAGCCCTGGGCGCCACCGGTGAGGGACTCCAGTTCGTTCAGGCAGGTGGTGGCGAGGGCGGAAAAGCTCAGTGTGGCCAGCGCGAATTGGGGCCCCTCAAGGCGCAGCGCCGGGAACGCCAATAGGCCACCCAGCACCACGCCGACGCTCAGGGACACAGCCAGGGCCAGAGGGATGCCCACGCCCAGCTTGGCCACTGCCAGGGCAGCGGCGTAGCCACCCAAGCCCAGGAAGGCAGCCTGGGCCAGGTTCACCTGGCCGAGATAGCCGACCGTGACATCGAGGCCGATCAGCAGGATGCCGTAGATGGCCAGCAGGGTAAGCAGCCCCAGGGCATAAGGATTGCCCACAGCCAAGGGAACCGCAGCCAACAGCGCCAGCAAAGCCAGTTCGGAACCGCGCAGCAGGAGGAAGCGCTTCAACCTACATTCCTCTGTTGACCGTGTCGTGGGAGCGGGCTTGCCCGCGATGGCCACCGT
>CAISDD010000421.1 GCA_903883985.1 uncultured Pseudomonadota bacterium
ATCAAAGACGAAGTTCTGGACTTTGGTGACCCGCGGAAACAGGGTGGTGTGGCCCAGCAGAACGTGGTGCAACTCGTGCATCACCAGCATCAGGAGTTTTTCGGAGGTGTCGGCATGCACGGCGACAAACTCCGGATTCACCAGCAGGCGCGGTTGCACGCGGCACTCCACGGCGGCCGTCGGCACACTGTTGCTTTCAACGATGTCCATTAGTCTGAGCAAGGCTGAAAGTGCGTAGGATCCACTCGGAAATGAGTCAAGGACGCGCTCGGCGAGACCATCCTGGATTGGTCGCTGATTCGATTGGACTGGCAACAGGGCGAGGGTTGTATTCATAGGGGTCCTTTTGGTAACCGACGGGCAAAAAGAGGGGGAACAAGCAGGGTGACCTGCGTGTGTTGAAGGCCGGTGCTCAGTGCGGTTGTCTTGTTGCGCAGCCATATACTGTCTGAGCACTTGCACAGAACGGCCAGGGCGGCCAGGGTGTCGCTCCAGAGAATGGGGTGCTCGGTCAAGGTTGGTATCACGACACAGCCATCAGGTAGCGTCAACTCGCGTGCGCGAGCGTCGATCAGCGCAATGAGTTGCTTTTGGCCGTCCTCAATGGGTTCGATTCCGAGGTGACGCAAGATGAAGGCCGGGGTTTTGGTCATGAGCGCCACCGTAAGCGTGAACCGTACCGGTTTACCAAAGACCGAGCTGCCCTTGAACTTCATGCTGCACACGCCTGAGCCGCCTGGACCCGTGGTGGAGGCCAGGTCAGCCAGGCCGGAATATTTCATCACCGACTTTGGCGGTGCCGACATGTTGTGCAGCAAGTCTGCCCGCATGGTGCGCTCCTTAAACGTCATGATGCTTCCAGTTGGGTGTCTGTTGCCTCAAAGGCGTCGAACGCAGATTGCGCATCTTCGGGCGTAGCAAGTTCCTTTCGTGAAAAGGCGGCTGCCAACGCATTGGCGCGCAGGTGCGCCCGCGGCTCATGGGGATCGAGTCGGGATAGGAGGTCCTTTACCCTTGACCAGGTTTTGAAACGCGCGTGCGAGGCGTGGATCGTCTCCGAGAACTTGGGAGGGGTCGCGATTTCCCGGTAAACCTTCGCGGCTTGGCCGGCCACGGCTGCATTGAGTCGCCCAATGGCGCCGGTCTCGAACAAGTGCACGATAGCTGCCTCGCGCGAACCGTTGTGCAACTGTGCCAGGGTGTCGCCCACGACGCGTGAGAACTCGCCTTTGGGCAATTTTGTGGTGGCGACCGCCAGACGCAGACGCTCCACCGGGTCAGTCGTGCACAGGATGGCTTTCAGCGGGTCTCCCGGAGCGATATTGGCAATGCGCCAGGCTTCACGATGTGCAGCAAGGAGTTTGACTTCCGGGATCGCAATGCCTTGCGCACGTTGGGGCAGGGCGTTCCTGACCGCCAGCAGACTGGCATCAGAGGCCGGCATGTCTGGGTCTAACGCCATGGCGGCGGCATTGACGGCCAGCACCGAGCGATAGAGCATGCCGGCGCGCCGTGGGCTGAGCATGATGCTGGCTTGTGCCAGCAAAGCCACCAAAGTGCGTATGTAGGCTGCAATGCCCTCAGCTAGCCCCAGGCGAATGGACGGCAGGTTGGCGCGGGTTCTGGCGAGCGCATCGGCCAGGCACTTGGCATCCAGTGGACTTACGGGAGTTTCTTCTGCCTGAATGATGGCAAGTTGCTCTTCCTCGGTCAGCCCAGCCCAGGGTGGCATCTCGACAACAAAGGCAAAGCGGTCGGCCAGAGCCGTATCGAGC
>CAISDD010000422.1 GCA_903883985.1 uncultured Pseudomonadota bacterium
ATCAGCCAGCGCATTCAGGTCGTCCGTCATCGTGCCAAACTCGCGCACCGACTCTTCCGCCGCATAAGACGGCACCGCTCCGCCGTTCTGACCACGACGTAACGGTCATTGGGTCCTTCGGCAACTTCTGACAGGGTCCTGAAGTGCGCCTTGCTGCATTCGATCCTTGTCCTTGTTTTCGCATGCGGACCTTATCATTTTGATACGCGCATGATACCCTTGTTGAATACACAAGCTGGTTGGTGTCCGGTGCGATGAAAGCGTATCCCTCTTTGATGGCTAGTGCCGCTCTGCCTGACATCTCTCAGGCGCAGAGAGCGCGCCTCGCCTACCTGGAGATGCGGGTGTGGTTCGCGGGGGAGTTGCGCCGGCCCGACATTGAGGCGCGATTCGGCGTCAAGCCAGCGGCAGCGTCCCGGGATCTTACGGCGTACAAGGAAATGGCTCCGGCCAACCTTGAGTACGACCCAGTCGCACGGTGCTATAAGCCCACCGCGTCGTTCATTCCGATCTTTGGATTTTCAGCGGACCGAGTGTTGTCTTGGCTCCTTCAGGGGTTCGGGGATGGTCTCGATCCCCGCCCGAGAAAGCCAGCGCCCTGCGAAGGCCCTGGAAATCTCGGCGCACCTGATTTGGACATCCTCGCGACAGTCTCCCGGGCGCTATGTACCGGGCGGGTACTCCGAGTTTCCTATCTGTCCCTATCCTCGGGCTCAACATCTCGACTGGTCGTTCCTGTCGCCTTGGCCGATACCGGGTTGCGCTGGCACGTCAGGGCCTACGACAGGCAGAAGGGACGGTTCTCGGATTTCGTGTTACGGCGCATTACCAGTGCGGAAGTTCTGCCTGATAAAGGAGGAGAGGGTGAGACGCTAGAGGCTGATGAGCAGTGGGCGCGGATAGTCGAGATGGAGTTGGCACCTCACCCGGAGGCGCGATGGCCTGAGGGTATCAAGGTGGATTACGCCATGGAGAACGGGGTCCTGCGGGTCCGCTCCAGAGCCGCGACGGCGGGGTACTTCCTCCACCGTTGGCAGGTTGATTGCACCTTGGACCACTCGCTCAGTCCTTCAGAACATCATCTCTGGCTACGCAACCCCCAAACCCTTTATGGGGTGGAAAGCGCGGTCCTTGCTCCGGGCTATTCACCAGACAAGGGGCGGGACAGTTAATGGGCCTCTATAACGCCGAAATCAGTGCAGGCTCCCTCATGCTGCCCGAAAGCCGACGTGTGGCCAGCCTGATGCTGACGCAACCGAGCCGGCAGTCGTGGTTTGAGGCGCTGCGTCTCGACAACATCCTGCAGAAGAAGTCCCCCGCTACGGCCCGGCGCCAGGCCCGGCTCATACGCAACCGCCTGGAAACCCTGGACGAGTCCGCCTGGCAAAAGGTTGCCGAGGGCGAACAGGAAGTGGCCCTGCAGGTCCTGCTGGCGGCGGCCATCAAGCACAGCCGCCTCCTTGGCGATTTCCTGAGCGACGTTGTGGCTGGCCGCCTGCGTCGCCTGGAGCGCACCCTGTCGCCCGGGGATTGGGATGCCTTTCTGGCCGACTGTGTCCATCGTGACCCTGCCGTGGCGACCTGGAGCGCCACGACCCGGGCCAAGCTCCTGCAGGTCATTCTGCGCATGCTGGCCGAAGCGCGCTATCTCGAATCCACCCGCAGCCTGGTGCTCACGCCGCCCCTGCTGCACCCTGAAGTTCGCAGTTTTCTCCACTCCCGTCGGGAAGAGGCGGTGCTCGCCGCCATGGAACTCACGTCATGAACCCCAGCCTGCAAGCGCGCCTGAACCAGATACTACCCAAGCTCACCTCCGCCGACTTCCTTGGTAACCAGGGTCTGGGCAACGAAATCGGCTTCTGGATATTCGACTACCCGCCGGAAGAAGAGGCGGAAATGCGCAGCTTTCTACAGCATGTCATTGAGCCGGCCTTGGCCAAGCACCAGCCGGCCATTCGCCACGCAACGGTGGATTTGTTCCGCTTCGCCGTCGACCTACTGGAGGAGCGCAAGCTCCTCGATAAGGCCGTCGCCATGCAGCAGCAGAAAGGCGATGCGGCCGTGCTGGCCGCGCTTCGCCCGGTATTAAAGGAAGACAAGTTGGCGCAGAAGCTCGTTGAGCAATACGACCCCGCCAACCTGGATCTGCTCATCATCACTGGCGTTGGCGCCGTCTACCCGATGATGCGCACCCACACCCTGCTCTCGGCGCTGCACCCCTTCATGAAGGACACACCCCTGGTGATGCTCTACCCGGGGCGTTACGACGGCTACTCCCTGCGCCTCTTCAACAAGCTCAGCGAAGACCACTATTACCGCGCCTTCCGCCTGGTTGCCTGAACCCGTTGTACCCCAAGGAACAACACAAATGAAAATCCGGGACCTTTTCATCAAGCCCATCGACCGGCCCATCAACGGCGTTATCAAGGCCGACCAGAAGGACGCTGAGAGTATCTGGCAGGAGCTGGACGAATACGTCGTCACCAAGCAGTTGGTGGAGTATTTCCGCAAATTTTTCGATGCCTTTCTCGCCGCCGCCGACAACCCCAGGGACGCCGTGCTGGCCACGCGCATGGGTGTATGGGTGTCGGGCTTCTTCGGCTCCGGCAAGTCCCACTTCATCAAGATCCTCTCCTACCTGCTGGAAAACCAGCAGGCGGTGAATCCGCTCACCGGCCAGCCCCGGCGGGCTGCGGACTTTTTCGACGAGCACAAGATCAAGGACCCCATGCTGCTGGCCGACATCCAGCGGGCCGTGCGGGGCAGTTCCGACGTCATCCTCTTCAATATCGACGCCAAGGCCGACAGCAAGGACGAGCGGGACGTCATCCTGCAGGTGTTCCTGCGCGTCTTCAACGAGCGCCTGGGCTACTCCGCCGATTCGCCCCACGTCGCCCACATGGAGCGCCACTTGCAGTCCAAGGGCGCCTACGAGGCGTTCAAGGTTGCTTTCCAGGAGAAGAGCGGCGACACCTGGGAGTCGCAGCGGGACGCGGTGGAATTCCTGCGCGACGAGGTGGTGTACGCCCTGTCCCAGGCCCTGGCACAAAGCGAGGACTCCGCCGCCGCCTGGTTCGACAACGCCCGCGAGACCTACCGCATCAATATCGAGAATTTTGCCAAGATGTTGCGGGACTACCTGGACTCCAAGCCGGCCGGCCACCGCATCATTTTCCTGGTGGACGAGGTGGGACAGTTCATTGGTGACAACACCCAGCTCATGCTCACCCTGCAGACCATCACCGAGCAGCTGGGCACCCTGTGCCAGGGGCGGGCCTGGGTCATTGTTACCAGCCAGGAGGACATCGACGCCGCCCTCGGAGAGACCAACAAGGCCAAGTCCCAGGACTTCTCCAAGATCCAGGGGCGCTTCCACACCCGCCTGTCGCTGGCCAGCTCCAATACCGACGAGGTTATCAGCGAGCGCCTTCTGGCCAAGACCGAGGCGGCCCATGTGGAGCTGCGGGATCGCTTCGTGGCCAAGGGCGACATCATCAACAACCAGCTCGCCTTCGTCGGCGATGTGGCCAATCTGCGAGGCTACAGGGACGCCGCCGAGTTTGTTGCCTGCTACCCCTTCGCTCCCTACCAGTTCTACCTGTTGCAAAAGGTCTTTGAGTCCATCCGTAAGGTGGGCGCCACGGGCAAGCATCTGTCCAAGGGTGAGCGCTCCCCGTTGGACGCCTTCCAGTCCGCTGCTAAGGCCAATGCGGACAAAGACAGCCTGGCCCTGGTGCCGCTCTACGACTTCTATTCGTCCATCGAAAGCTTCATCGACACCAGCGCCAAGCGTTCCATCGACGAGGCACCGGGCAACCCGGCCCTGCAGCACTTCGATATTCAACTGTTGAAGGCCATGTTCCTCATTCGCTACAACGCGGACATCCTGAAGCCCACCGTGGATAACCTGGCCACCCTATGCGTGGATCAGATTGACGCCGACAAGCTGGCCCTGAAGCGGCGTATCCAGGAGAGCCTGGCCCGGTTGGAGCAGCAGCGCCTGGTGAGTCGCAACGGCGACCTGTGGTTTTTTCTCACCAATGAGGAACGGGATGTGGCGCGGGAAATCGCCAACGTGGATGTCTCCGCCCCAGAAAAGTCCCGCCTGCTCTGCGAAATGCTCTTCGACGACCTGCTGGGTGGACTCACCAAG
>CAISDD010000423.1 GCA_903883985.1 uncultured Pseudomonadota bacterium
AAATTACTGTGAAAATCCTGTTGCGGGCGGATACGGTTCAAGGCCATCAGTCTTCCAGGTCTTTTCCATGTTTGTTCCTCAGCAAAACAAGTTGTACGGGAGTCAGCGCCAATATTGCCGAATGTGGCTTGCCCGTCAAAGCTGTGGCGGCGATCACCCGTCCGCCGCGCCCCTCGATCAGTCCGCGCAGGTTGGCAAAGTGCTGCCCTGGCCGACAAAATCATCGACCATCAGGTAATCGGCACCGGGTGCGATTTCCCCGGCGAATGCAGCTTGGTGTGCCAGTCGGGAAAAACCGTCGGCGCCGGCATGGCTGACCATGTTGGTTTGCACGACGGAACTGTCCACCGGCAAAACGAGCAGAATGTCCGGTTCATCGGCAAGCGCTTCGGGGATGGCATTGACACCACCGCGTTCCAGTGCGTAAGCCGAGACCAGGATTGGGCACTTAATGTCGATCAGTTCTTGTAGTGTGGCCACGGCGGCTAGGGAAAGCGTATCCCGCACCAGGCGATAGCCCGCGTCGGCATCGCCAGATTTGGCCGCCCGATAGGCTGGGTGCTGCTTGACGCTGGACTCGTCAGCGTGGATGACCACCTGAGGGAAACCTGCCGGCCAGGGGCAACGGTGCGGATGATCTGGGTTCATACATCACTCATATCCCACCCCAGACGCGGGCGAGAGTGGTCTGTGTGAGCTTGACGTTCGGCCCTAGCACCACATTGACCTTGCCACTCGCGTTATCGAAGAAGCGCCAGTCGAACAAAATCACCCTCTCGCGCCAGCAAGTGGGTAGTGCCTGAGAGAAGTAGGTGGATCGCCCTACGATATTCGCTTGTCACGGCGTAGGAGTGTTCCGACGCGGAATTGGCGGATCGCCCGTTGGGCATCCGCCCTACTCACGGTAAAATCGCGCTTTCTCAATCGATGGGGTTTTCAGCATGATCAAGGTTGGCATCGTCGGTGGCACCGGCTACACCGGGGTCGAGCTTCTTCGGTTGCTCGCACAGCATCCGGAGGTGGAACTGGCCGCCATCACCTCTCGCAAGGAGTCGGGCATGGCGGTAGCGGACATGTTTCCCTCCCTGCGCGGCCGGGTATCGCTGGCCTTCACCACGCCCGAGGACGCGCCGCTTGCGTCCTGCGACGTGGTCTTCTTCGCCACACCCAACGGCGTGGCCATGAAGCAGGCGCGCGAACTGCTCGATGCCGGGGTTAAGGTCATCGATCTGGCCGCCGACTTCCGCATCCAGGATGTCGCTGAGTGGTCGAAATGGTACGGCATGGAGCATGCCTGCCCGGACCTCGTGGCCGAGGCGGTCTATGGCCTGCCCGAGATCAACCGGGAAAAAATCAGGGGCGCGCGTCTGATCGCCAATCCCGGCTGCTACCCTACCGCCGTGCAACTGGGCTTTCTGCCGCTGGTGGAAGCCGGCGTGGTCGAACCCGCCTGGATGGTGGCCGATTGCAAATCGGGCGTGTCCGGCGCCGGTCGCAAGGCGGAGGTTGGCGCACTGTTTGCGGAAGCTTCCGACAACTTCAAGGCCTATGCCGTGCCTGGGCACCGCCACTGGCCGGAAATCCGCCAGGGCCTCGCACGCATGGCGGGTGAAGAGGCTGGCAAAAACGTGGGCCTGACCTTCGTACCCCACCTCATCCCACTGATACGCGGCATCCACGCCACCTTGTATTGCAAGCTGACGCAAGAGGTCGATGTACAGGCACTGTTCGAGCAGCGCTATGCCGACGAGTATTTCGTTGATGTCCTGCCGGCGAAGTCGCATCCGGAAACCCGGTCCGTGCGCGCCTCCAATCTGTGCCGCATCGCCGTACACCGCCCCCAGGGTGGAGACACGGTGGTCATCCTCTCCGTGATCGACAACCTGGTGAAGGGAGCCGCCGGCCAGGCGGTGCAGAACATGAATCTGTTGTTCGACCTGCCGGAGAATACGGCGCTTACACAGATTCCGGTCATGCCTTGATTTTTTGTGACTGATCCTTACTTTGCTTGTGGTTGACGGACTCCGTTCCGGCGCCAATAATGTTCCGCACTTTGACCTGATATAGGAGTTTCGCGATGAATGCCGCGACCGAAATGAGCCCCTTCAATTTCACCGACAATGCCGCCAACAAGGTGAAAGCCCTGATCGAGGAAGAAGGCAACCCTGAACTCAAGCTGCGGGTATT
>CAISDD010000424.1 GCA_903883985.1 uncultured Pseudomonadota bacterium
GCATTCAGGGCGAGCAGGTTGGTCTGGTCGGCGATTTCCTTGATGACGTTGACGATGCTGGTGATCTCCGCCGAGAGGTTGCCCAGATCGGCGACGATGGCGGAGGATTGCCGGGCTCCCTCGGCGATGGCCGCCATCTCGTTGGCTGCATTCCGGGTAATCTCGCGGCCCTCGCGTGAGGCGACTCCGGAACGTTCCGCCAGGTCATGGGATTCGGTGGCATGACCGTGCGCCTGATCGATGGAAACCGAGAGCTGTTCCATCGATGCGGCCATACCGGAGGCGGACTCCGCCTGTTTGTGACTGGCTGTGGCGACCTTGCTGCTAGCACCCGCCAACTGTCCGGACATGGTTTCCAGCGAGCCGGCGCCATCGCGCACTTGGGCTACGACCTTACGCAGGTGGGACTGCATGCTTGCCAGGCTGCGCAGCAGGATACTGATTTCATCATGGCCCTCGGCATGGATGTCATGGCTGAGGTCGAAGTGCGAAATTTCCTCGACCGCAGAACTGGCGTTGTCGATCTGCCGACCGAAGCGGTGCTGCAAGAACCAGTGGGCGAACCCGATCAGCCCCAGCAAGGCCAGGACGAGCAAGGTCACCGTCCAGGTCAGTTGCTGCGCGCCTCGATCGGCGGCTTCTAAGGCCGACCGCGCTGTGCCCTGGTAATAGGGCACGAATTTCTCCAGCGGCTTGACCACCTGGCCATGCACCAGGGGCCACTCGTCCTCCAGGGTACTCTTCACGGTGGCCATGTCATCCTTCTGGTAGGCGCTCAGCAATTTGTCCATGAGTGCCGTCAGCCCCTGCATGCCCTTGTCGATCTTCTCCAGGCCCTTTTTCTCCTCGTCGGGTAGTGCTTGCGCGCTGGCCAGGGTACGGAATTTCGCCCATTCCCCCGGCAGACTCGCCTGAACTTCCTTGAGATGATTCGCCGAGCCCACCGTGGGTAACTGGCCCAGAGCCACGCCGGCGATGCGAAAGCGCACTTCCTTCACCTGGCGCTCGACGGACTGGAGCAGGATCAGCGGTTGCACCGCCTGCGCGTTGACTTCGCTCAGGTGATCGGCGCCGCTGCGGGCGGCATGGACCGCCATGCCCCCGAGAGCGACGATACTGGCCAGGGTTACAGAGGCCATCAGCAGCAACAGGCCGCGCAAGGTATGGAACATGAGGACTCCCGCTCTATCGTGCTGGATTACTTACTCACTCGGCAGCTTCTTGCTTTCCCAGGCGGGCATGCCGTCGCGGAACCAGACCACCTTCTTGTACCCTGCCTTGATCGCATGGTCGGCCGCCTTGTAGCCTTTCCAGCAGGGAGAGCCGTTGCAGTAGAAGACCATTTCCTTGTTCTTGTCCGCGGGGAGTTTGGAGAGGTCCACCTTGTCGCCTGGGCCGGTCTTGGATTCCTTGGGGAACTCTTCCTTGAAGGGCATGCTGATCGCGCCCTTGATGTGTTTGTCGGCATATTCGGCGGCGACGCGCGCATCGACGAACAGCACCCCCTTGTGGAAGAGTGCTTTGGCTTGGTCGATGCTGGCGAAGCTGCCTCCTGGAATGGCATGCGGGGTGTCTTCGGCGGCCAGGGCGCCTTGCATGGACAGGGCCAGGATGCCGGCCAGAGATAGGGAAGCCAGGGAGCGAACGAACATAGTGTCTCCTCGGTTGGAATGAAGTGCCCGCTGCGGGCAATAGCGTTAGCGGCAGGTCGATCTGGAACTTTAATGTCCCAACGCTGGCAAGGGATTCAGTGGAGACGGATGCCGACGGATTGGCCAGCGTAAGTTCCATTAGTGCGTGGGAGGGCAACATCGAGGAGGGTGCGCCCCTCGGCGAGTGCGGTGAGGGCGCGCACCTGGCCTACAAATCGTTCGCCCGCGATCTGCACGTCGACGCTGGCACCCAGACGCACGCCCACGGACTGGGGGGGCTCCAAAGTGGCGCGGGCGAGCCACTCGTCGGAGCGCGCGATGCTGAGCACGGTCGCCGGCTGGCAGGGCGAGGTGATGACCAGGCCGGGTTCGCCCGGTCGCGCCAGCACCACGGCGTCGAAGGGGGCGCGCAGTTCCGATTCGACGAGCAATCGGCGCGCCTTCTCCACGCGCGCCTGGGTGGCGGCCAGGCCGGTCTGGGCACGGGCCTGGCGTAAAGTCGCGGCATCGAGTTCGCTGGTGGCTGCCACCGTGCGCGCATACAGTTCCTTGACCCGGCCCAGGTCGCGCGCGGCATCGGCTTCTTCCTGGGTGAGGCGGTCGAGGTCGGCGCGCGCTTCAGCCACTCCGGCCCGGAACAGGGTGGGGTTGAGGATGGCGAGCAATGCGCCTTGTTTCACGACTTCTCCAGCCTGGACTTCGATCCGCTCAATTACACCGGCCACTGGCAGGGTGAGGTTGACGCGACCGGACCAGTCGAGCATGGCGGGGAGGGTTGCCGCCGAGGTGGCCACTGAGGTGGCCACTGAGGTGGCAACCGAGGTGGTTAGCTCGCCGGCGGCGAAGGCGCGACCGGCAAGCAAGGCGAGTACCAGGATACGAAACGTCATTTCTTTTCTTCCATTTTTAGCGCGTCCAGCGGGCTGCCCAGCAGGGCTTCCATGCGTGCCAGGGCCAGGGCCAGGCGATATTCGACGCTGCGGCGGCGTAGCCTGGCCGCCTGGGTTTCGGCCATGCTCGTCCCGAGGTTGGACTTCAGCTCCATCTCGTATTCGGCGCGTGCCCGGTCCAGGGCCAGGTCGCGGTAGGCGACGCCGGCCGCGCGATCCGCTCGTTCGGATTCACGCAGGTACTGGATTTCTTCCCAGGTGTCGGCCAGGCCCTGGCGTAGTTCCTGTTGCAGCTTGTCGGTTTGCGCCTTGAGCCCCTGGAAATTGGCTTGCTCCCGCGCCATTTCGGCATCGACGCGGCCACCTTGCCAGATCGGCCAGACGAGGTTGAGGCCGGCCTGGAGGTCGTTGCGGGTGCTCGCCTCGCGGCTCCATGCGCCGGCTTCGGCCGCGAATTCCAGGCTGGGGCGGTTGTCGGCGCGCACGCCTTCGATCCGGTGCTGTGCTGCGGTCAACCATTTTCTCTGGGCGAGCAGGCGCGGATTGTGCGTCAGCATGGAGCTTAGCAGCGCGGCCTGTTCCGGCAGCGGTCTCTCGTTTTCTGTGAGCTTGGGGTCGACCAGTTCTTCCTGCACCGGGCCTGTGCGGTTCAGGGCGAGTCCGAGTTGCATGCGCGCATCGCGCAGCCGGCGCAGGTCATCGTTGCGCCGGGCACGGCTGTCGAGGTAGCGCGCCTCCATTTCCGCCAGTTCCCATGGAGCGACCTGGCCCACGGCCAGGCGATCCTTCGCGTTGTCCCAGGCCACATAGGCGCTTGCCATGAACTCGGTGTCGGCGGCGTATTCCATCTCTACCAGGAGCACGTCGAAGTAGCGCGCCATCAGGGTCAGGCGGCGCTGCGTGCGCACATCTAGCCATTGCAGGTCGCTCGCGCCGCGCAAGTCGCGCGCGGCAAGCTGGCCGGCACGTTGGCGGCCGGCATCGAACAGTGTCTTGCGGGCGTCGAGGCGAGCCTGGCTGTCGGCGTGGAAGCGATCACCGTAGAAGGCGTTGCGGCCGCTACCCAGGGTGGCTTGCAGCGTCAGATTGAAGTCGTTCAGGCTAGTCGCGAGTTGTTCCGAGGCCGAGGCTGCGGCCTGTCGGGCGCGGGCAAGGTCGAGGTCGGGGTGCGTCGCCTCGGCCGCAGACAGCACGGCTTCCAGCGTGAGCGTCGGCGTATCGGCCAGGGCGCTGCCGGCGAGGAAGGCCAGGAGCAGCGGCCAGGCCTTCATCTCTTGCCGGCCCGTGTTTTGTAAGCGTTGAATGGCTGGGTCTTGTAAGCAGCTTCGACCACATACTGACCGAGCAGCATGAATTCCTCGGGAGTCTGGGTCGCACCGGTATAGCGGGCGACGGGTTTACCTTCCAGATCGAAGAACAGGAAGGTGGGCGTGGCGCGCGCACGGTTGGCCAGGGCGAAGGCTTTCCCGGTGGTGGCCCGGCCCTCGAAGTCGTTCATCTCCGCGTCGCCCTTCACGTCCACCACAAAGATGCGGAAATGTCGGCGGAACCAGTCCTGCACTTCGGCGCGGTTTAGCACCGTGCCTTTCATGCGCGCACAGAATGGGCAATCTTCCATTTCGAACATGATCAGCATGCCCTGCTGGCCTTCCCTGCGAGCGGTGGCGAGTTCATCCTTGAAGTCGCCCAGTGTGGTCATGAAGAAATGGCTTTCCGGGTCGCGAACCTCGGCCCGTGCGGGCTGGAATACAAAAACGAGCATGAAGGCAAGGACGAGGGCGCGCATGGTGAGTTCCTTATTTTTTGTTGCGGATATAGTGCTCGATGGCTTCGCGGGTGATCGCGCCGACGTTGTAGGCGACCTGTTTTCCCTTGGGGTCATACAGATAGGTGGTGGGCAAGCCGGGTACGGCGCCGACCTGCTCGGCAATCTTGTAATTGCCCAGCACCAGAGGATAGGTGATCTTCGCCTGCTCGGCGAACTGCAACACTTCCTTGGCGTTGCGGTAATCCATCGCCACGCCGATCACAACCAGGTTGTTCTTCTTGTTCTCGTGTAGTGCGATCAGGTCGGGAATCTCTTCCCGACAAGGTGGGCACCAGGTGGCCCAGAAGTTCACCAGCACCCACTTTCCACGGTGTTCTTCCAGGGAGTGGATCTTGCCCTTGCTGTCGGTAAGATAAAAAGCCTGTGCAGCGCTGCCGCTGCCGAGGAGTAGGAGTAGGACACAGAGTCGCAGGAGCATGGATTTTTCCGATAACGGTAGGAGAGGATGGGACCCGGAGGGGTTCATCCTCGTGATCGTGCAAGTTTCTAGTTAATGGGGTTTACCGGACTTTGGGGATGCGAGCTGGCCCAGCCCGTCCGAGGCGTGGGTCAGATAGAGCGCCAGGCCGATCAGGGCGACGGAGCCGGCGAGGTAGAGCAAGTCGAGGGCGCCGGTGATCTTGAGTTTGAAGGCGATTTCGAAGATGGTGACGATCATGATCATGATGATGACCTTGGCCAGGCGCTGTTTCAGGTCGTCCAGGCTGCGTATGACGAGGATGGCGCTGGAGGCCTTGCTATTCTGCGCCTCGTCGATGTCGCTGATGAACAGTTCGTAGATGCCCAGGCCGAAGATCAGCATGACGATGGCCAACAGATAGCCATCCACGACCTCGACTACATGGGTTATGGTTTCGTCATGCAAGGTCTTGCGCGCCTCGATCGCCATCGAGGCGTCGGCGTAGTGCTGGAGGTGGGAAACCAGATAGGCCACGTCCACGGTGGCCATGAAGAAGATGGCGAAGGCAGCGGCCATGCTCGCCAACACCGCGAACAGCACCACGTAGCGACTGCGCCAGAGTAGGCCTTCAAATAGCCTTTCGATCAGGTTCACTATTGTTCTCCGGATGCAGGGGAAATTGCCATTCCGGGGCGTTTTCCCCGAAGGTAGAATGTGCAGGTCGTAGAATGTGCAGGCCGATGCGCTTGGCGCTGCCGGCTCGAATTCCTCGTAGGAGTAACAGGAACCTATGCAACCCAGATACATCCTGCCCGCTCGCGAGCCGGCGCGCACTATATGCTTGGAGACAAAACCCAAGCAAGTCGATGCTTGGCTCCTGGGCCTGCCGCTCTCCAATCCTGCCGAGGCGGCGGAGACTTTGGCCGATTACCTGGCCAGCCTGAATCATGCCGACGTCGGCCACGATGTCCGCGCCAGGGTGATCGAGCGACTCTATCCGGTCGTGGAGGACGTCGCCGCTTCACTGCGCGAACAGTACGGATCGGTTTCCCTGCCTCTGCCGGATAAACAGCGTCGCCAGGCCGAACTGGCGCAACGCCTGTTGCTGGAAATCGCCGATTGCTACAAGGCGATGACGCTACAGTGGCTGAGCAGACGCTTCCACCTGTTCGGCGGCGATCCGGTGCCGCACTACCTGCAACGCACCCTCCTGGCCTTGCAGGCGGTGCTGGAAGTCTGTTACGAAACCCATGAGACCTGCCCGCATGGACTCTGGGTAGACCTGCACCAAACCTACAACTATGCCTTGCGCTGCGGCTATAGGGACGTGGTTCCGCAGGGCAGCAAGCACATGCTGTCACTGGAGAGCATCTATCTCGCCACCTTGCTGATGGCGCTGGCCGATCCTTACCATTTTCCGCAAAGCGAGCTGCTCTGGGCCAAGGACATCATCGCCCGCTATGCCAATCTGGCGCGCCTGCACCCCGCCGAGGAAACCACCAAGGGAAGCGCTGGCCTGTTCCTGGTCGAGGTCAATACCGATACGCCGCCCAGGCCACTGGCGCGCGAGCCGCACCCCATAAATCCACGCTGGGATCTGCTACTCACGACCACTGGACTTGCCAAGCACCTGGCGCTGCTCAGCAGCCATCTACGCGGCCAGGATGATATCGAGAAACTCGGCTTGCCCGAGGCCGCGCGCGACCCTGCCTATGCCACCATGCTGCGCCGGCTCAAGCTCAACTTGGGCGCCTCGTTGCAACGCATGACGCAGCGCCGCAGGCACCAAAGCGGGCGGGAATTCGAGGTGGTCTTCGGCCTTAAGTTCGTGCATGCGCTGATCTCGCCGCCCTCAGCCAGCGATGCCATCGTCTACGGCAACAACAACCATGAGGTGCGGGCCGCTCCACTACACTGCTGCACCGTGGACGACAGCATGGGCGGGCTGTCCTTGCAACATGCCGGCCCGGGCCTGCAAGTCAGGGTCGGCGATGTGGTGGGCATACGCCAGGGCAATGTCGCCTGGAGTATCGGTCTAGTGCGCTGGTTTCGCATACCGGCGCTTGGCGAAGTGCTGTTCGGCGTCCAACTGCTCGCGCCCCAGGCCGACGCCGTGCAATTGCGCCGCATCGACAATGGTCGCCAATGGCCCGGTCTGTTGCTGCTCCCCAGCGCGGTCACCCGCCAGGCGCCCATGCTGCTTTCCCTGCCCAGCGCGTTTGGACCAGGCGTATCGGCCGAGGTTTGCAACGCCAGTGGAAAACACACCATCCTGGTGGAAAAGCGCTTGGAGTCCACGCCTAGCGTGGACGTCTACCGCTTCCATATGGACGAGGCCGCTCCGGCCGGATAAGTCGGCCCTCAGCCCTCAGCCCCTTACGCCTTGGCGGTCAGCTTCTGGTACTTGCTGTAGAGCTGATCCTTGTCCTCCACATAATCTGGATTGATCGGGATACAGTCTACCGGGCAGACCTCGCGGCACTGCGGTGTGTCGAAGTGGCCGATACACTCGGTGCACTTATTGGGGTCGATGACATAGATGTCTTCACCTTGCGAAATGGCGTTGTTCGGGCACTCCGGTTCGCACACGTCGCAGTTAATGCATTCGTCGGTAATCATCAAAGCCATGGTTCATTCCTCACAAGATCGGGTTACTGAATCTGGCGGCCAGTCGTGTGGCCACCTCGGGATGTACGAACGGCTTCACGTCCCCGTGTAGCCGCGCGATTTCACGTACCATGCTGGCGGAGATGAACATGTGCTGCTCCGCCGGC
>CAISDD010000425.1 GCA_903883985.1 uncultured Pseudomonadota bacterium
CAGAGAAAGCAACAGGCGCGGGAAAGGGGGCGAGGCGAACGGCATCAGGGGGAGTGTTAGAATTTCGACGTTTATATGACCGCGCGGATTATAGCTTTGGAACGCCTCGAACGTTTGACCGCATGGACCCAGAGTGTCCTGCCCGCCCCCCTCCTGTCTCTTGCCCCCGCATCCGTCGATGCCAGCTTTCGCCGTTATTTCCGCGTGGTGACCGAAGCCGGCAGCTTCGTGGTGATGGACGCCCCGCCCAGCCACGAGGATTGCCGGCCATTTCTGCATGTCGCGCGCCTGTTTCGCGCGGCCGGCGCCAATACTCCGGAAATCTTCGCGGAAAATCTGGAGGAGGGTTTTCTTTTGCTCTCCGACTTCGGCAATACGACCTATTTGCTGGCGCTGGACGACACTAGCGCCGATCGCCTCTATCGCGATGCCAACCAGGTTTTGATCCGGATCCAGTTGGCCAGCCGGCCGGGCGTGCTTCCCGACTACGACGCCGACTTGCTGCTGCGCGAGATGCGCCTGTTTCCCGACTGGTACCTGGCGCGGCATCTGCGCATCGACTTGAATGAGGAACAGCGTGCCGTGATGGAAACCGCTTTCGCAGCGATCCTCGCCAACAATCTCGCGCAACCCAGGGTCTATGTGCATCGTGACTGGCATTCGCGCAACCTGATGGTCACCCAGCCCAATCCCGGTGTGCTCGATTTCCAGGATGCGGTCTACGGCCCCATCACCTATGATCTCGCCTCCATCTACAAGGATGCTTACCTCTACTGGGAAGAGGCGCGCGTTCTCGACTGGGTGATCCGCTATTGGGAGGCCGGTCGCCGTGCCGGGCTGCCCTTGCCGGACGATTTCGGCGATTTCTACCGTGACTTCGAGTGGATGGGGGTGCAGCGCCACATCAAGGTGCTGGGTATCTTCGCCCGCCTTTGCCACCGCGACGGCAAGGACGGATACCTGAAAGACATGCCGCTGGTGCTGGCCTATCTGAAGAAGGCCTGTGCTCGTTACAACGGCCTTGGCGACTTCCTGCGCCTGCTCGAACGAATCGAGGGCCAGACTGCAAGCGTCGGCTACACCTTCTGACCATGGAACGCCCGGCACTCGATCCTCAGTTCTTGCCACTGGGCCCCCACGCCTTCAAGGCCATGATACTCGCCGCCGGCCTGGGCCGCCGCATGCGCCCGCTCACCGACCATACGCCCAAACCCCTGCTGGTCGCCGGTGGCAAGTCGCTGATTCAATGGCAGATCGAGCGTCTGAAGCGTGCAGGTTTTTGCAACCTGGTCATCAACCATGCGCACCTCGGTGCGCGGCTCGAAGCGGCCTTGGGTGACGGTGAACGCCTGGGAGTGAAGATCACCTGGTCGCGTGAACCCGAACCGTTGGAAACCGCCGGTGGCATCGCCGCTGCCATGGGCCTGCTGGGCGATGCCCCCTTCCTGGTGAGCAATGGCGATGTCTACGCCGAATTTGATTACGCGTGCCTGCGGCCGGTACTGGAAGACATGGCCGGCAATCCCGATCATCTTGCCCACCTGGTGCTGGTGGACAACCCCCCGCACCACCCGGGCGGCGACTTCTCTCTGCTCGACGGGCGGGTCATCGATCCCTCGCCACTCGCCACTCGCCACTCGCCTTTCACCTTCTCCGGCATCGCCTGTTACCGTCCGGAACTGTTCGCCGGGGTGGTGCCCATGACGAGTGCCAGGCTCGCCCCCGTGCTGTGTGCGGCGATGCAGAAGGGCCAGGTGAGCGGCGAGCATTTCGCCGGTCGCTGGGAAGACATCGGCACGCCCGAACGGCTCCGACAACTTGACTTGGAACTCACCCTTCACCCGCAAGTGGGAGAGGGGCCGGGGGTGCATCCATGGCCGTGACTCCTGACATCGCCATCCACCGTGCTCGTCGCAGCCAACTCCTGGAAACCCTGGGGGAGGGCGTGCTGATCCTGGCCACCGCGCCGGAAGCCTTGCGCAACCGTGACGCTCACTACCCTTATCGCTTCGACAGTCACTTCTATTACCTCACGGCTTTCCCGGAACCCGAAGCGGTGCTGGTGTTGATTGCGGGAAAGAAACCCAGGCAGATTCTGTTCTGCCGTGAAAAAAACGAGGAGCGGGAAATCTGGGATGGATTCCGCTTCGGCCCGAAGGCGGCGAAGGCGTCGTTCGGCTTCGATGCCGCCTATCCCTATGACGAGATTGACCGCCGCCTGCCCAAGCTCCTGGAGAACCAGTCGCGACTCGCTTATGCTTTCGGGTCCGTCCCCGCCTGGGATGCCCGCATCATGGGCTGGATCAACGCTGTGCGCGGCAAGGCGCGCACTGGCGTGACCGCACCGGTGAACCTCACCGATGTCCACGCCCTGATCGATCCGCAGCGCCTGTTCAAGGACGCTCATGAAGTCGAACTCATGCAGCGCGCAGCC
>CAISDD010000426.1 GCA_903883985.1 uncultured Pseudomonadota bacterium
CAAGGCGATCAAGCACATCAAGACTGCCGGCAAGGACGCAGCTTATGCCGACTTCACCGGCAAGAAAGCCGGCTGGGTAGAGAAGGACTTGTACGTGGTGGTCTATGCCCTGAGCGGCACGGTGCTCGCCCACGGCCAGAACGAAAAGCAGGTCGGCAAGGATCTCATCGGCTTTAAAGACGCCGATGGCAAGGAGTTTGTGAAGGAGCGCGTGGAATTGGCCAAGTCCAAGGGAAAATTCTGGCAAGACTACAAATTCACCGACCCGGTGACCAAGAAGATACTGCCCAAGTCGATGTATTGCGAAAAACTGGAAGAAACTGCCGTGTGCGCGGGCGTTTACAAGCGCTAAATAGCCGGAACCCCCCTCGCTGAATAAGGAAGCAAGATTCCATGAACATCCGCCAGAAATTGTTGCTCCCGCCCGGTGCGTTGCTGGCGTTGATGCTGTTGCTGGGCGTGGCGGGTTTCATGGGGCTGAATTCCTCCAACAACTCGATTCGCGACATCTACGACGTCCGCTTCCAGGCCTACAAGGGCAGTAGCGATGCCTTGGCGGATGTGGCCGCGGCGCATGCCGGCGCCTATCGCCTGTTCACCTGGTTGAGCAATTACGATGCGGCCAGGATCAAACTGGCCACGGAGGGCATCAATCAGCGCATCGATCAGGCGGTGGCGCATTTGAAAGTCCTGGAGGCGGATCGGGCGCTTCCCGAACAAACCCGAAAGGTCGTCTCCGGTCTTCAGAAAGACTTGGCGGAATACCGTAAACAGGTCATGCATGCGATCGATTATGCCCAGATCGATGCCAACATGGGCATCACCGGCATGCAGGCCGCCGATCAAGGCTTTACTGCGCTGGAAATAAAGGCCGAGAAGCTGGTCGAGGAACAAGATGTCAAGGCGAGGGAGAGTTACCTGAGAGGCATTTCCGCTTATGAGTACTCGCTCGGCATATTTGTTGCCATCCTGTTCCTGGCCGTGGTCGTAGGTGTGACCGTCAGCCTGCTGATCGCGCGCAAGATTACGCAACCGTTGCAGCAGGCCATTGTGTCGGCCAAGCGTATCGCGGCAGGCGATCTGACCAGCCGCATCGAAGTCACGCAAAGCGACGAGACCGGCGAGTTGTTGCTGGCGCTAGCCAGCATGCAGGACGGCCTGAGTCAGATGATAGGTGACATCACTGGCGAGGCCGGCGAGTTGACGCAGATGGCGGGCAATGTATCCCACGCCTCCACGCTCATCGCCGAAGGCACGGTGGAACAGAACGATGCGGCTTCCTCGATGGCCTCCGCCATGGAGGAAATGGTCGTCAGCATCGGCGTGGTCAGCGACAGTGCCCGCGAGACCGATCGCTCCATGCGCGAGTCCGCGACCCTGTCGAACGCGGGACGCGATGCATTGGCCCGCGTCGGCGGCACCATGCAGGAGATATCCACCTCGGTGAATGCTTCGGCCAAGGTCATCGCCAATCTGGAAAAGGACTCCGAACAAATTTCGACCATCGTCATGGTGATCAAGGATATTGCCGATCAGACCAATCTGCTGGCGCTCAATGCCGCCATCGAGGCGGCACGTGCGGGCGAGCAGGGGCGCGGTTTTGCCGTGGTTGCGGACGAGGTGCGCAAACTGGCCGAGCGCACCAGCAAGTCCACAGAAGAAATCAGCGGCATGATCCAGTCGGTATTGCGCAACACCAGCAGCGCAGTTTCCAGCATGCACGCGGGCATCGTCATCGTCGATCAAGGCCGGCAGCTTGCCACGGATACCGGGGCTGCGATGGTTCAGGTTGCCGAGCGGGCCGTCCAGGTTTCTTCGATGGTGACGGAAATGAGCGCGGCCCTGGGCGAACAAAGCAGTGCCAGTCAGCAAGTCGCCATGCAGGTGGAGCGTATCGCGCAAATGGCCGAGAAAAATAGCGGCGCTTCTCGGGAAGCGGCCCAATCGGCCCATCGCATGAAAGAACTGGCGGCGGCTATGCAGGCCATGGTCAACCGCTTCAAGATCTGAGCCGAGGCTGTGCTTACACGGGCAACCAGCGTTTCGGGTCGATATCCCAGTCGGCGTAGTCCTCGTGGCCGGTGATGCGATCCTGGCAGCGACCCGAGGAAAGATCGACGATTTCCGGGGCTAGATAGTGGCGATGTTCCGCGTGATAGATTACCTTCACGCGCGGCTTCATCCGGCTGCTGGCATTCTGTTCCATCACCACGCCCAGACGGCCGCTCTCCATGCGCACCAGTGAGCCGCTGGGGTAGATCCCCAGGCTCTTCACGTAGGCCTTTACCAGCGTCGGGTCGAAGTGGTAGCTGCTCCATTCCAGGAGCCGGCCCAGCGCCGCTGTGGGGGGCATCCCCTTGTGGTAAACCCGGTCCGAGGTGATGGCGTCGTAGACATCGACGATTGCGCCCATGCGGCCGTACAGGGAGATCTGAGCGCCCTTCAACCCATTCGGGTAGCCACTGCCGTCGAAGCGTTCGTGGTGCTGGCCGGCCACGTCCAGGGCGATCTGGCTGATACCGTGCGTATTTTGCAGGATGATGATGCTCTGCACCACGTGCGACTTCATCTTGACGAATTCGGCGTCGGTGAGCTTGGCTGGTTTGTTGAGGATGGCATCGGGCACCAAGGCCTTGCCCACGTCGTGAAGCAGGCCGCCTATGCCAAGTTCCTTGATGATGGGCCGATCCAGTTGGAGACCGCGGCCGAAAGACACCAGCAAGGCGCAGACCGAAACCGAGTGCTGAAAGGTGTAGTTGTCGTGATCCTTCAATCGTCCCAACGGCAGCAGGGCATCCTGGTTGCGGAAGATGGAGTCGACCATGTTTTCCACCAGGGGCTCCACCAGTTCCAGCTCGATCTGCCGGCCCAGGCGGATGTCGCGGACCATGCCTCGGACGATGCGGTTGGCGTCGCTGTGCAGGGCTCTGGCGCGCTGAATCTCGGATTGCAGGGGTAGGGCCTGGATGCGGTCTGGCAACTCCTGGGCGATATCCACCATGCGCCCCTCGATTTCCTGCTGGGCCTCGGCCTCGGTGATGGCATCGGCCACATCATCGCCGCGCACGGTGTCGATGTAGAGGTCGTGGATGCCGAGTGCGAGGATCTCGCCGACTCGCTTCGTGTCCTTCACCGCGAAGCTGTTGCTGACGAAGGGGTGATCCAGCCAGGAGCAGTTGAGGTCGTGGACGTACATCCCCGGGCGCAACTGGGCGATAGGGATTTTCTTGATGCTGGCGGACGTGCTCATGGCTGGTTTTGATTCAAGGCTCAAGACTCAAGGTTCTCACATCATGAACCTTGTTTCCTGGATATTGTGTTTGCTCTATTTGAAATGCGCGG
>CAISDD010000427.1 GCA_903883985.1 uncultured Pseudomonadota bacterium
AACGCGGCGCGCATCTTCAACGCCGACCATTGCTTCTTCGTCACCAACGGCACGTCCACATCGAACAAGATCGTCTGGCATTCCACCGTGGCGCCCAACGACATCGTCGTGGTTGACCGTAACTGCCATAAGTCTATCCTGCACGCGATCATCATGACCGGCGCGATCCCCGTGTTCCTGATGCCCACGCGCAACAACTACGGCATCATCGGGCCGATTCCGCGCTCCGAATTCAACTGGGAAAACATCCAGAGGAAGATCGCCGCCCACCCCTTCGCACCCGACAAGAACGCCAAACCGCGCGTACTCACGATCACCCAGAGCACCTACGACGGCATCCTCTACAACGTGGAGGAGATCAAGGCTGAGCTGGACGGCAAAATCGACACCCTGCACTTCGACGAAGCCTGGCTACCGCACGCCACCTTCCACAGCTTCTATCGCGGCATGCACGCCATCGGCGCGGGGCGCCCGCGTTGCAAGGATTCCATGGTGTTCGCCACGCAATCCACCCACAAGCTGCTAGCCGGCCTGTCCCAGGCCTCACAAATCCTGGTGCAGGAATCGGAGAACCGCAAACTCGACCGCGACGTGTTCAACGAAGCCTTCCTGATGCACACCTCGACCAGCCCGCAGTACGCCATCATCGCCAGTTGTGACGTGGCGGCGGCGATGATGGAAGAGCCTGGCGGCACCGCCCTGGTCGAGGAATCCATCGCCGAGGCACTGGATTTCCGTCGCGCCATGCGCAAGGTCGGCGCGGAGATGGAGGCCGATCCTGGCACCGACTGGTGGTTCAAGGTCTGGGGGCCGGAAGAACTGGCGGAAGAAGGCATGGGCGACCGGGAAGACTGGATGTTGCGCGCCGGCGAGCGCTGGCACGGCTTCGGTGATCTCGCACCCGAGTTCAACCTGCTCGACCCGATAAAGGCCACGATCATCACCCCCGGACTCGATGTAGACGGCGACTTCGCTGACTGGGGCATCCCCGCCGCCATCCTCACCAAATACCTGGCCGAACACGGCGTCATCGTCGAGAAGACCGGCCTGTACTCCTTCTTCATCATGTTCACCATCGGCATCACCAAGGGCCGCTGGAACACCATGGTTACCGAGTTGCAGCAGTTCAAGGACGATTACGACCGCAACCAGCCACTGTGGCGGATCATGCCGGACTTCGTAGCCAAGCTGCCACGCTACGAACAAGTCTGCCTGCAAGATCTGTGCACGGAAATCCACGAGGTCTACAAGGCTAATGACGTGGCCAAGCTAACCACCGAGATGTATTTGTCCGAGATGGTCCCCGCCATGCGCCCGGCCGACGCCTTCGCCCGCATGGCGCACCGCGCCATTGAGCGAGTGGAGATCGACGACCTGGAAGGCCGTATCACCTCCATCCTGCTTACCCCCTACCCGCCCGGCATCCCGCTCCTGATCCCGGGCGAGCGCTTCAACGAAACCATCGTGCGCTTTCTGAAATTCACGCGTGAGTTCAACGAGAAATTCCCCGGCTTTGAAACCGACGTGCATGGCCTGGTCAAGGACAAGAGCAACAGCCACACCCGCTACTTCGTGGACTGCGTGGCATGAAACAGGCCGCGTCAGCCCAGTTCCGTAGTCCAACCCCAACCACCGCACCCAAGCCTGCGGCCTGGTGAGCGACGGGGGCGTGGAACCGTTTCAAGCACACGGCGGAATAAACGGCATTCCGCCTACGCGGGCTTGACTCAACCAATAAATCAACTCACAGGAAAACGGAAAATTTTCCGCCTGTGTGCCATCAAAACCTGTAGGAAACTCCCAGCGAGATCACTGGATAGAATTTGTATTGATCCTTGTTCAAATCGGACTTCAATTTTGTACTTTCCACCGCTGTGTCGGATTTCAAACTGGTACAGATTGCAGCACCACCAGGAGCACTCAACAGCGCCGCACTACAGGTAGCGTTGAGCGTCACTTTCGGTGTGCCCTGATACAGGACCCCGATATCGGCCACGAATCCGAAACCCTTGTCTTTTGCTACCGGATTCCCCCAGCCTATGCCAAGATAGGGAGAAAAATGGTCAAAATTCATCTCGCCACTCAGGGAACCAACATTTGCCACACTATAGGGATGGCCATTAACCGTATAGGTCGCGCTTGCCGAAGGCTTCGCGTTCAGACTCGCCTTATTGTCGTTGTACATCAAGCCGCCGCTCAGGCGGAAATCCTTGGCCCAAGGGTACCAATCGGCGATCGCGTGGAGGCTTTGCCACTTCAGGCTACCCGCGTAATCGATGTTGTCGCTACTGATCGATTTGTTGTAAGTAAAGTCGTTGAAACCGATACGCCCGGTCATGCGTTCTGAAATGCCGCCATAAAGATCCAAACCAAACCCCAATGTGCTCGCCCCGGCTGACAAGCCCATGCCTTGTGCGCTTGCCAGCGAAGAAAATACGAGCCCCAAAACCGTCATTGTAATTCGTTTCATGATCACCCCAGGATTTAAAAAAACAACCAGGAACAGGAAAAGAGTCAAGAACAGCAAGCAGCATCCATGCACCGACCCAGCACACGACCACCTGACATGATCATCATAGTTTTTCCGTTACGACCAGGCAAACACAATCACGACAAAACTTTACATTTTCACCATTATTTAATCTTCGCGCAGGCATGATTCGTGCTTAAAAACCAAAATAAGTTGCGTATGATTGCTTATAAGCCACGTAGGGCGGAATGCTGTTTATTCCGCCGTCCAACCTGGTGAGTCCCGTAGGGAGGATAAGCAAAGCGCATCTTTGGAGGCTAAGGCAACCCGGCGGATCGGGGATGAGTAGCGGACAGGGCGGGACGGTCCCGCACCGTCCTGCCCGGATGGGGTCGGAAAAACGCGGTTCGCTGTACACTTTCGCCTTTTTTGAGGCTCGACAATGACACGGCCAACGAGCATAGCTTTTGCGTCCCTCGGCTGCCCCAAGGCCACGGTCGACTCGGAGCGCATCCTCACGCAACTGCGCGCCGAGGGGTATCTCATCGTCCCCACTTACCAGGGTGCCGACCTGGTGGTGGTCAACACCTGCGGCTTCATCGACGCGGCCGTGGAAGAGAGCCTGGACGCCATCGGCGAGGCCCTGCGCGAGAATGGCCGTGTCATCGTCACCGGTTGCCTGGGGGCGCGTGAGTCCGTGATCCTGGCCGCGCATCCGCAAGTGCTGGCGATCACCGGCCCGCACGCCATGGAAGAAGTGATGGGCCATATCCATGCCCATTTGCCGCGCCCGCACGACCCCCACTCCGACCTGATCCCGCCCGGCGGCATGAAGCTCACCCCCCGGCATTACGCCTATCTGAAGATATCCGAAGGCTGCAACCATCGCTGCACCTTCTGCATCATCCCCTCGCTCCGAGGGCCGCTGGTTTCCCGCTCGATAGGCGAAGTGCTAGGCGAAGCCGAAGCCCTGGCGCGCGCCGGGGTGAAGGAACTGCTGGTAATCTCACAGGATACCAGCGCCTATGGCGTCGATATCAAATACCGCAGTGGTTTTCACAACGGCCGCCCGGTGAAGACCCGCATGCAGGAACTGGTGCAGGAACTCGCCCGCTTGGGTATCTGGGTGCGCCTGCATTACGTCTACCCCTACCCCAGTGTCGACGACGTGCTTCCGCTGATGGGAGTCAACGCCGGCAAGATCCTGCCCTACCTGGACGTGCCCTTGCAGCACGCCAGTCCGAGAATTCTCAAGGCCATGAAACGCCCAGGCGACATCGAAAACACGCGGCGGCGCATCGAGGCCTGGCGCGAAATTTGCCCCGACCTGGTGATCCGCAGCACCTTCATCGTCGGCTTTCCCGGCGAGACCGAGGCCGAATTCGACGAGCTGCTCGATTTTCTCGAAGACGCAAGGCTAGACCGGGTCGGCGCCTTCGCCTATTCGCCGGTGGACGGCGCCGCAGCCAATGCCCTACCCGACCCTATAGCCCCGGAAGTGCAACAGGATCGCCTCGCCCGCTTCATGGAGGCCCAGGCCGACATCAGCGCGGACAAGCTGCGCGCCCGCCTCGGCCAGGAAATGACCGTGCTGGTGGACGAAGCCGGCAGCGGCAGAGCCATCGCGCGCAGTTATGCCGACGCCCCGGAGATCGACGGCGTCGTCCACATCGCCCAGGGCCGCGGCCTGAAGCCGGGCGACTTGGTGAAGGTCAAGATCACGCGTTCAGACGACTACGACCTCTGGGGCAAGCCGATCTGACCCGAAAAACAGTCCCGTAGGGTGGATAAGCAAAGCGCATCCACCTTTGGCGGAGTGGATGGTGGATGCGCTATCGCTTATCCAAGACTACGGGGCGCTGGAGCGCCATGGGAGCATTTATCGTTCCCACGCTCCAGCGTGGGAACGCAGTTTTGGACGCTCCAGCGTCCCG
>CAISDD010000428.1 GCA_903883985.1 uncultured Pseudomonadota bacterium
CGGGACGCTGGAGCGTCCAAAACTGCGTTCCCACGCTGGAGCGTGGGAACGATAAACAGGAAATGCGGCTTATCCGGTTCCAGGATGACGTATCGGCTTCGGCTCATGGCCTTGCTCTAGGTCGGGACGCTGGAGCGTCCAAAACTGCGTTCCCACGCTGGAGCGTGGGAACGATAAACTTCCGTAATTTACCGCCAACATCCAGGCCCGGATCAGGAAATCTGAGGCTGGGGCAGCCAGACGCTTGGCTGAAATATTTTGGCGGCCTAGTCGGTTGGCTGGTCGTTCCATCCGTGAAGGCAACGGGCATGGCCTGTACGTTCATGGTCCGCGGCTTGCTGGCCACGCGCGTCAAACCGCCATCTCAAGATCGGCGTTGACCATGGCAGCAGGCCCATCCCAGGCCGAACCTGCGTATTTCGGTCAGATCGCTGGAGCGAGGCACTCAGCCGGCGGCGAATCTAGGTAAAATGCTTGTTTTCTCGCAGCTTGGACGGCGTTTAGCCGATAGACCATGTTTACCGGAATCATCCAGGCCGTCGGCCACATCTCCCATCTCGTGGAAACCAGTGGCGGCGATGCACACATCCAGGTGGTGGCGAGCGGACTTGATCTCGCCGAAGTCAAGCTGGGGGACTCCATCGCTTGCAACGGCGTCTGCCTTACCGTGGTGGAGAAATCCTCCGACCGCTTCAGTGTCGATGTCTCCGCCGAGACCTTCTCCTGCACGATCGGGTTCGCCCCGGGCGACCGTGTCAACCTGGAAATGGCCATGCGCCTGTCTGACCGCCTGGGTGGCCATCTGGTCTCGGGTCACGTCGATGGCGTCGGACACGTCCTGCATTTCGCGCCGGTGGCGGCATCGCCCGCCAGCGGCGAGGACGGCAGTTGGCGCCTGGACATACGCGCACCCGGGACGCTAGCGCGCTTTCTGGCGCCCAAGGGTTCGGTAGCGGTGAACGGCGTTTCGCTCACGGTGAATAAGGTGTCGGGCGCCGACATTTCCATCAACCTCATTCCGCATACCCTGGAACAGACCCAGCTTTGCGATTTGCAAGCAGGCGCACAGGTGAATCTGGAGGCCGACATGCTGGCCCGCTACGCCGACCGCCTGCTGAATTACGTCCACGAACAGGATAAAGACTGATATGAAACGACCCCTACGCACACTAGTTCACCCAGGCACGGGCCTTGAATCGGACCGTTTGTCAGACGCGGAACCATGCTCCTCGGATTCCCTGCCTCTCCCCCTCCGAGTAGCCGTGTCTATGCCTTGGAACGGTCCGGCGGCACTGACATGAGCCTTGCCCCCATCGAAGAAATCGTTGCAGACTTGAAAGTCGGTCGCATGGTCATCCTGGTCGACGAGGAGGATCGCGAAAACGAGGGCGATCTGGTCATGGCCGCCGAGCACGTCACACCCGAAGCCATCAACTTCATGGTCCGCCACGCGCGCGGCCTGGTATGCCTGACCTTGACCGACGCCCGCTGCCGCCAATTGGGACTGAAGCAGATGGTGAGCGACAACCAGACACCGCTCGGCACAGCCTTCACGGTATCCATCGAAGCGGCCGAGGGAGTGACCACCGGCATTTCCGCAGCCGACCGCGCCATCACCATCCAGGCTGCGGTGGCCAAGAACGCGCAGCCCACGGACATCCTCCAGCCCGGCCACATTTTTCCGCTGCGCGCGCAGCCGGGCGGCGTGCTGGTGCGCGCCGGACACACCGAGGCAGGCTGCGACCTTGTCGGCATGGCGGGCCTGGAGCCGGCTTCGGTGATCTGCGAAATCCTGAAGGAAGACGGTTCCATGGCGCGTCTGCCGGATTTGCTGAAATTCAGCGTGGAACACGGACTCAAGATCGGCGCCATCGCCGACCTGATCCACTACCGCGCCGCCCACGAAACCCTGGTGGAACGTGAGGGCACGCGCGCGATTACCACGGCCTACGGCGAATTCCGCCTCGATGTATTCCGTGACAAGGTAAGCCGCGCGACGCACCTGGTCTTGTCCTGCGGCAATATCCACGCCGATCGGGAAACCCTGGTGCGGGTGCATGAACCGGTGTCGCTGATCGACACGCTGGATTTGAACACCGCAGGACACGCCTATTCCGTACCGGGGGCGCTGAAAATCCTCTCGGAAGCCGCGATGAGCGGAGGTGCGGGCGCACTGGTGCTGCTGCATCGTCAGGAATCCGCCGAAGAACTCTGCGCGCGCTCCCTACCGAGGGCGGTTCCCGCTGCCGTGAAGAAATTTGACCTGCGCAATTACGGCACTGGCGCGCAAATCCTGCGCGAGATTGGCGTCGGCAAGATGAAACTCCTCGCCACCCCCCGCAAGATGCCAGCCATGGACGGCTTCGGGCTGGAAGTGACGGGTTACCTGGAACGAGGAAACTGAAATGGGCCGTCATACACAGATCTTTGAATACGAACAGAATGAAGACGGCAAGGGCCTGAAGATCGGCATTGTCATGAGCCGCTTCAACATAGATATCTGCGAAGGCTTGCTTTCCTCTTGCAAGGCCGCGCTGCTGAAACAGGGTGTGGCGCTGGAAGATATCCGCATCGCCTCTGTTGCCGGCGCACTTGAAATCCCCCTGACCCTGATGAAGATGGCAAAGTCCGGCAACTACGATGCGCTAATCGCCCTGGGCTCGGTGGTTCGCGGCGAGACCTATCATTTCGAGGTGGTTTCCAACGAATCTGCCGCCGGCATCATGCGCGTGGGACTAGACACCGGACTGCCCATCGCCAACGCCATCCTGACCACCGAGACCGAGCATCAGGCCACTGCTCGCATGTCTGAAAAGGGCGCTGAATCCGCTCGTGTCGCCATCGAGATGGCGCGCCTGCTGCAGGCGTTTTGATGAGCGCCCCGTCGAGAGCGGCCGGTACCGGGCGCGGTAGTCGGCCCATTGCCCGTGAACTGGTTTTACGAGCCTTGTATGAGCGCCTGTCTGCGGGCACAGACATGCCCGGCCTGCTCGGTTTTGCCGAGGAGGCCCATGAATACGCAGAGGCGAATACCGAGTTTTTGCGGGAGTTGCTCGAAGGCGTGCTGCAGCAAATGCAAGCCCTGGATGCAGCACTGGAGCCACATCTCGACCGCCCGGTGAAGGAGCTTTCTCCGGTCGAGCACGCAGCCCTCCTGGTCGGCGCCTATGAACTCAGCCACAGCCTCAACGTGCCCTACAAGGTCTGCATCAACGAGGCGGTGAACCTGGCCAAGAAATACGGCGGCACCGATGGCCATAAGTTCGTCAACGGCGTCCTGGACAAACTGGCGCGCGTGGCGAGGTCTGTTGAACTTGGGGGAAAGTAGCGAATAGCGAGCGGCAAGTAGCTTGTAGACGGCGCATCCAAGGCGCAATAACCAGCCACTAGCCACTAGCCACTAGCCACTAGCCACTAGCTACCATGCCTGGCGAATTCGACCTGATCTCTCGTTTTTTCACCCGACCGGCACCCAATGCCCTGCTCGGGGTGGGAGATGACGCCGCCCTGCTGGCTGCTTCACCGGGCATGGAGCTGGCGGTGTCCACGGACATGCTGGTGTCGGGACAGCATTTCTTTCCGGATGTCGCCGCCTACCTCCTCGGCCACAAGACCCTGGCCGTGAATCTTTCCGACCTCGCGGCGATGGGAGCCACGCCCCGCTGGGCCACGCTCGCACTGGCTCTGCCGACGACCGACCCCTGCTGGCTGGAGTTGTTCAGCCGCGGGCTGTTCGACATGGCCGCGCGTTTCGAAGTCAGCCTGGTGGGGGGCGACACCACCCGCGGCCCCCTCAACCTCGCCGTGACCATCCTGGGCGAAGTGCCCGCCGGCCAGGCCTTGCGCCGCAGTGGTGCGTGCGTTGGCGATGACATCTGGGTCTCCGGCGACCTGGGCGGCGCAGCCCTGGGTCTGCGCTACCTCCTGGGCGAAGTCGAGCTGGATGACGCAGAAGAGGTCAAGTCTTGCCTGTTACGCCTGCACGCGCCGGAACCACGCGTATCACTTGGGCAGGAACTCCTGGGCCTGGCGCACGCCGCCATCGACATTTCCGACGGCCTGCTGGCGGATTTGGGGCACGTGCTGGACGCGTCCGGGGTCGGCGCCGAAGTGGAATTTGCACGCCTGCCTGCCCATCCCGCAGTCGCTACACGCCTGACGAAATTTTCTCGCGACGTGACCGACCTGGCACGACGCTGCCTGTTGGCTGGGGGCGACGACTATGAACTCTGTTTCACCGCGGCGGCGGAGTACGCACAGGATGTCTCGGACGCGGCGGAGTATGCCGGCGTTACCGTGACAAGGATAGGCCGCATCCGCCAGGAACCAGGCCTGAGCTTGCTGACTGCGGATGGATCGGCTATGAAATTTCAGGAGCGCGGCTTTGACCATTTCAAATGATATGCCCCCCCCTCCCTCCGGGAGTGAGGGTGAAGGCGCGACGCCTGACCTCCGCTTTCTGCTCGCTCACCCCGCCCACTTCCTCGCCCTGGGGTTCGGCGCCGGCCTATCGCCCTATGCCCCGGGGACGGCCGGCACCCTGGTCGGCTTTCCCCTGTATTGGCTGCTCAGCGGCGCGCCCTTCTACTGGGCCTGGATCGGGTTGTTCCTGGTGGTGGGCGTGTGGGCCAGCGATGTGGCCGGGCGAGCGCTGGGCGTGCCCGATCACGGCGGCATCGTCTGGGACGAAGTCGCGGGCTTCCTCATGGTCTTGCCATTCGCGCCCATTTCTTTGGTCGGCTACGTGCTGGCTTTTATTCTGTTCCGCCTGTTCGATATCTGGAAGCCCTTTCCCATCGGCTGGGCCGATGCCCATGTTCCGGGCGGCCTGGGCGTGATGCTGGACGATGTCCTGGCTGCGGTCTACGCGATTGGGGTTCTCCTGGTGGTCGCCAGGTGGCTGTAAGCCAGGAAGAATTGGAGTCGCTCGCGGCCGAACTGGGTACCGCCTTGCTGCGACGCGGCTGGATGCTGGCGGTGGCTGAATCCTGCACCGGAGGCTGGGCCGCGCAGGCGCTGACCGCAGTGGCGGGCAGTTCGGTCTGGTTCGAACGCGGTTTCGTCACCTACAGCAATCAGGCCAAGAAGGAGATGCTGGGGGTGAACGAAGAAACCCTGTCCGCTTACGGCGCGGTGAGCGAGGAAGCGGCCAGGGAGATGGCTCAGGGCGCGCTAGCTCGCAGCCAGGCGCAGGCCACGTGCGCCATCACCGGCATCGCGGGCCCTGCCGGCGGCACGGACGAGAAGCCGGTCGGCACGGTGTGCTTCGCCTGGGCGCTGGAGGGTTCAGCGCTCGTCAGTGATCGCCAACAGTTCGCCGGGAGTCGCCAGGCCATCCGCGCGCAGTCGGTACGTCACGCACTCAGGAACCTGCTGGCCCTCATGCCATAATCCACCGTTCAATTTGGAGAAAGTCTCATGGATGAAAACCGCAGCAAGGCGCTCGCAGCCGCTCTCGCGCAGATCGAAAAGCAGTTCGGCAAGGGCTCCATCATGCGCATGGGCGATGGCAGCATTGCCGACGACATACAGGTCGTTTCCACCGGCTCCCTCGGGCTGGATGTGGCTCTGGGCATCGGCGGCCTGCCGCGCGGACGGGTCGTGGAGATCTACGGGCCGGAATCGAGCGGAAAAACCACGCTCACGCTGTCCGTGATCGCACAGATGCAGAAACTGGGCGGCACCGCAGCCTTCATCGACGCGGAACACGCGCTCGACCCTCAATATGCGCAGAAACTCGGAGTCAATGTCTCCGAACTCCTGATTTCCCAGCCGGACACCGGCGAACAGGCACTGGAAATCGCCGACATGCTGGTACGCTCCAGCGCGGTGGACGTGATCGTGATCGACTCGGTCGCGGCACTCACCCCGAAGGCGGAAATCGAGGGTGAGATGGGCGACTCCCACGTTGGCCTGCAAGCTCGCCTGATGAGCCAGGCGCTGCGCAAGCTCACGGCCAACATCAAGCGCACCAACACCCTGGTCGTCTTCATCAACCAGATCCGCATGAAGATCGGCGTCATGTTCGGCAGCCCCGAGACCACCACCGGCGGCAATGCACTCAAGTTCTACGCCTCGGTGCGCCTCGACATCCGCCGCATCGGCGCCATCAAGAGGGGTGACGAAGTGGTCGGTTCTGAAACCCGCGTCAAGGTGGTCAAAAACAAGGTCGCGCCGCCATTCAGGGAAGCGATCTTCGACATCCTTTACGGAGAAGGCGTCTCGCGCGAAGGCGAGATCGTCGAGATGGGCGTGGCGCAGAAATTCATCGACAAGTCCGGCGCCTGGTACGCCTACCAAGGCGAGAAGATCGGCCAGGGCAAGGACAACGCCCGAGAATTCCTGCGTTCGCATCCGGAAATCTCCCAGGAAATCGAGGCGAAGATCCGCGCGCAACTCGGCGTGAAGCCGGCTGCCATTGCCCCATGACTCTGCGCGAGCGGGCCATGAGTTTGCTGGCGCGGCGGGAACACAGTCGCGCCGAACTGGCCCGCAAACTGGCAGACCATGGCGAGGCGGAGGAAATCGCCGCCTTGCTCGACCGCCTGGAACAGGAAAACTTATTGTCGAACGCCCGCTACGCCGAATCCCTGGCGCATGCCCGCTTCGGTCGCCACGGCAGCGTGCGCCTCAAGGCCGACCTGCGCGACAAGGGTGTGCCGGATTCCGTGTCTGCGGCGATCCTCGCTGCCGCGCGTGAGTCTGACATGGCGGCGGCGCGTGCGGTCTGGCTGAAGAAATTTGGCCTGGACCCCGTCGACGCAAAAGAGCGCGCCAGACAGCAGCGTTTTCTGCTGGGACGGGGATTTCCGGGCGAAGTGGTGCGACGCATCCTGGGCTCGGCGGTAGACGAATAAGCCGTAGGACGTCATGAGTAAGTGCAGGGGAATCGTGCTGCCCTGCCCGACCTCTGGCCGATATTGGCCTTCTTGCTCGCCACCCTCACGCGGTCCTTGCTGACTGATCCCCGCACCCTCGACTAAAAGGAATTCGCCATGAAACATTGGTCCTGGATACTGCTGCTGCTTCTCGCCGCCTGTGGCAAGCCACCCATACCGGCTGCACCTCTGCCCCGAACGGTGCTGGCGCACACGGTGGGAACCGGTTCAGCGACAGGTTTTGCTTATGGTATGGCTGATTATTCGGGTGAGGTTCGAGCGCGCCATGAAATCAGCCTGGCCTTCCGGGTCGGCGGCAAGCTTCTGACGCGTGGGGTCGATGTCGGTGATCGGGTCTCCCCCGGCCAGGAATTGGCGCGCCTCGATGCGAGCGATCTGGCCCTGTCTTCCGCCGGGGCCGAGGCCAACCTGGCCGCCGCCACCGCCGACCGCGACTTCGCCCAGGCGGAGGCAAGGCGCTACCGCGACCTGCGGGCACAGCAGTTCGTGAGCGCGGCACTGCTCGATGCCAAGGAAGCCACGCTCAAGGCGGCCGAGGAAAGATACCGTGCGCTCACTGCCCAGGCGGGCCTGGCGCGAAACCAGCGCGGCTACACCGACTTGCGCTGCGATATTTCCGGGGTGGTTATTGCCGTGCAGGCCGAGGCCGGACAGGTGCTGACGGCGGGGCAACCCGTGCTGCAAGTGGCGGGCCTGGGCGAAAAGGAGGTGTTGATCGCCGTGCCGGAGAACCAGGTGGCGGAACTGAACCCGGGGAAAACCTCCGAGCGGCCCAGCGACGTGGTGGTGACCCTGTGGGCGGCACCGAACAAGCGCTACCGCGGCCGGGTACGCGAGGTTTCGCCCCAGGCCGACCCGGTGACCCGCACGTATGCCGCGCGGGTATCGATCCTGAATGCCGATGCCGACGTGCGCCTGGGCCAAACCGCGCGAGTCCTGGTGGCTCACGCCGGAACCGGCTCCTTCGCCCTGATTCCCCTGGGCAGCGTGTTTCAGCAAGGAACGCAGCCGGCGGTGTGGCTGATCGCGAGCGACAGCCGGGTTCATCTACGCCCGGTCGAAGTGGCTGCCTGGCGCGAGGATGGCGTCACCCTACGCGGTGGCCTGACCACGGGTGAGCGCATCGTCGCCGCCGGCGCCTACAAGCTAACCGAAGGCGAGAAGGTAAGGGTGGCTGCTCCATGAACCTTGACTCCTCAGTTGACCGCTTCCCCCGTGAGACCCCATGAACATTGAGGATTGCGCCTTCGATCACGCTAACCCTTTGGGTGAACCCGCTACGCACCGAGTGCACGGCAGGCGACGTCTGACTCCGCTGTACCCGCAAGGGGTACGCCGGATTCGTAAGGCGGCGCAGC
>CAISDD010000429.1 GCA_903883985.1 uncultured Pseudomonadota bacterium
CCCGGGCAGGACGCCGCCTGCGGTCTTTGCGATGCCTGCAACTGGTTCGATCAGGGCAACCATCCCGATTTCCGCCGGGTGGAGCCCATGGAAGCGGAAGCCGAAGAGGCCGATGCCGCAGACGCCGCGCCGGCCAAGAAGGCGCCGAAGATAGGCAGCCGGGTCAGCAAGGTCGTAGCGATCCGGGAAATCGGCGAATTCCTCAGCCTCAGCGCGCATCGCGGCGGTTGGCGGGTAGCGCTGATTCAGCCGGCCGAGTCCATGAATTCGGCTGCGGCCAATGCGCTGCTCAAGACCCTGGAGGAGCCGCCCGAACGCGTGCTGCTGTTGCTGATCTCGCACCAGCCAGGGCGCTTGTTGCCAACGGTGATTTCGCGCTGCCGCAAGGTGCCGGTACCCCTGCCGCCGCGCGATGCCGCACTCGCCTGGTTGCGCTCCGCTGGCCTGGCCGATGCCGCGGCACCCCTGGCCGAAGCGGGGGGCGCGCCGCTGGCCGCGCTGGCCTACGCCGATCCGGAACGCGCAGTACGGCGCGAGGCCTTCCTCGACCTGCTGGCGAAACCGCGTCGCCTCGACGCCTGCGAGGCCGCGAAGTCGCTCACCCTCCCCGAGGCCTGGGGTTGGTTGTCGCGCTGGGTGCATGATCTCCTGATGCAGCGCCTGGCCGGGCAGACGTATTATTTTCCAGGCCGTGCCGCCCACCTCTCCAGCATCGCCAGCAGCACGGAGCTGACCGATCTGCTCGCCTTGCAGCGGGAACTGGCCCTGGGCGGGCGCTGGCTGCAACATCCGCTGAATGCACCGTTGTTGCTAGAATCCTGGCTCATTCGTTACGGAGAAATCGCGGGAGATCGGACGTGAGCGAGACTCCGAAGCCAGTCACCAGCGCCCGAGCCGGCATGCTCTCCCTGACCATCAAGGAGCGCACCGCGCTCTATGCCGCCTATCTGCCCTTCGTCAAGCAAGGAGGCCTGTTCATCCCGACCAACCGGCCCTATCAGATGGGTGACCAGGTTTACATGCTGCTCACGCTGCTGGACGATCCCAACAAATTGCCGATTTCCGGCAAGGTCGTGTGGATCACTCCGGGGGGTGCCCAGGGCAACCGGCAGCAGGGGATAGGCGTGCAATTCGACGAAAACGAAGGATCCAGTACCGTGCGCGGCAAGATCGAGGCCATCCTCGGCAATGCCATGAAGGCCACGCGCCACACGCACACCATGTAAAACAGGTTCAAGGTTAAGACCCGTAACGGCTCAGGTCGAAGTGATGTAACTTCTCAATAAGTCACGGCATAGTGCGGTCAGCGCCCGTTCACGCGAGGTAGTGATGTAACCCACCCCAGGCAGGTTGAAGAAGTACTGGCGAGTCAGCGCAGGCATCCTTGCCTGCGTCTTTGTAAACAGCCGGCCGGAAGCCGGCGCTGCCGCGAAGATTCCTTTTTGAAGCAACAGGTTGAAGCGTGTTTCTTGCGAGTGCATTTGCCACCGGTGAAGTCGCGATAGGTCTCGTCACTTCGTCGATAAGCTTGCCGTGCCTTATTGAGAAGTTACGAAGTGATCGTCTCAAAACAACCACCGCAATCCCCTCTCCTTCAAGGGGAGGGTTAGGGTGGGGATGGGGTAAAAGTGACAGCGCAATGACCCTATCCCCATCCCGGCCTTCCCCTTCAAGGGGAAGGAGAAATACGGCAGTACCTGAGTAGTTACCCCTAATTACCGTCTCCCTCATGTTCATCGACTCCCATTGCCATATCGACTTCCCCGATTTCACCGGGGATACTGTGCTTGCGAACATGCAAGCCGCGCAAGTGAGCCATGCGCTCTGCGTTTCGGTCAACCTGGAAAATTTTCCCCGGGTTCTGGCCCTGGCCTGCGCCCACGACAACGTGTTCGCCTCGGTCGGTGTGCATCCGGACCATGATGAGGGGCGTGAGCCCGACGTGGCGGAACTCGTCGAACTGGCGGCGCATCCTCGGGTGGTCGCCATCGGTGAGACCGGCCTGGATTACTACCGCCTCAAACGCGAGGACGTGGATTGGCAGCGCGCGCGGTTTCGCACCCATATCCGTGCAGCCCGCGTGGCGGGTAAGCCACTGATCATCCATACCCGCAGCGCAGCGGTTGATACCTTGGCGATCATGGAGGAGGAGGGCGCCGAACTGGCGGGCGGGGTCATGCACTGTTTCACGGAGAGCTGGGAAGTCGCACAGGCGGCGATGGCGCTGGGTTTTTATATTTCGCTCTCCGGCATCGTCACCTTCAAGAGCGCCAGGGACTTGAAGGAGGTCGTTCGCAGGCTGCCCCTGGAACGCTTGCTGATCGAGACGGATTCGCCTTATCTCGCGCCGGTGCCGCATCGCGGCAAGCGCAACGAACCGGCTTATGTGCGCCATGTGGCCGAAGAAATCGCCTTGCTGAAGGGCTTACCCGTGGAGGACGTGGCAGCGGCCAGCAGCCGCAACTTTTTCACCCTGTTTTCCGCCGGCATGAGCGCTTAGCCGTTGATGGCTTCCTGTAGGTCCTCGAGAACCCGGCTCAGGCGCTTGTCATTGATCAGCGCCTGTTCTTCCAGCGAGTAGGCATTCTTGGTCAGGGGGCGCACCACTTGCAGCAGGCAGGTTTCCTGGCTTTCGCTCAGGTCGAGCTTGCCGAAGGTTTTCTCCACCTGTCGTTCCAGACTGCCCAAGGTCGTCACCACTTCGGTGTGATTTCTGCTGAAGGCGTCACGGATCGAGACGAGTTCGCCCTGTGCGGAGCGCATCGCCGCAGCCAGGCGTTGCTGGCGTTTTTTTACCGATAGTTCGTTGGTCAGTGCCAGGATACGGTGTTCGGCGCCTTCGACGAGCAAGACAGCGTTGTCTTTCATACGGCCGTAGCGCTCTTCGTCGTCGAGGGGCATATTCTTGATCAGCACCGAGATATGCGGGAAGTTCACCACCGTACGGCTGCCATAGTTGAACAGATGGCGGCTATCCTGGCCCAGGTTCAGCAGCAGCTCCTGTTCGATCAGGCTGCAACGGCGCTCGCTATTGAGCGTGAGCGGGCCTCCCTCATATTTCAGTTGCACACTCGCGGACAGGCCATAACTGCCGAAGCCGTCGAGTATGGCCCCTGCCAGGGCTTCCATGCTTTGGCAGGAAAACGAACGGCTGAAGAAATGCAGGATGACGCCCATTTCGCCGCCGGTCGATAGCGCGCACATTGCCACGCTTATGGTGTCGCTGAGGTCCCTGCGCAGATCGGCGACTTCCTGGCGCGTGCGCAGGGCGATCTCGACCTTGTGCCGAATCTCGGTCGCAGACAGCGGTTTCAACATGAAATCGTCGCCGCCTGCGTCATAGGCCGCCAGCCTGGTCTCGGCGTCGTTCAAGGCGGAGACGAAGATGACGTAAATATCCTGACCCGAAGGGCTACGCCGGATGTATTCGCAGGCCTTCAGGCCGCCCACTCCGGGCATCATGATGTCCAGCAGGACGATATCAGGGCGGTCCGCCGCGATTCGGACCAGGCAGTCCTCGCCGCTGCCGCTGGTGCTGAAGCGGTAGTTGTTCTCCCCAAGCAGGGTCTTTTCCAGGTGAAAGATGAGTGGGTCATCATCCACCAGCAGGATGTGTGCAGTCATGAGGTGCTCGATCGTTTATCGCCTGCGATGGTTGCGCCGTGTATCCAGGACACTATCGGCACCCGAGGGGGAAAATGGAGTGTTTCCGAGTGCTACACGTGGAAATGATACATCGGACTGAATGTTTCAGGCGGGCTCCAGCGCCTCCTCGAAGCGTAACTGGACGGACCCGGATGCGTCCACGTCGATGCTCACCTCGCCGCCATTGGCCAGTCGCCCGAACAGCAATTCGTCGGCCAGCGCGCGGCGCAGGCTGTCCTGGATCAGCCTGGCCATGGGACGCGCACCCATCAGCGGATCGAAGCCCTTTTTCGCCAGCCAATGGCGCAGGGCATCGGAGTAATGCGCCTCTACTTTCTTGGCGTGCAGTTGTTCTTCCAGTTGCATCAGGAACTTGTCCACGACGCGCAGGATGACGTCCTCATCCAGCGACGCGAAAGAGATGATGGCGTCCAGGCGGTTGCGGAATTCAGGCGTAAAAAGGCGCTTGATGTCCGCCATTTCGTCGCCGGCTTTCGAGGTCAGGGTGAAGCCGATGCCGGTCTTGGTCATCGCCTCCGCACCGGCATTGGTGGTCATGATGATCACCACGTTGCGGAAGTCCGCGCGACGTCCGTTGTTGTCGGTCAACGTGCCGTGATCCATGACCTGGAGGAGAATGTTGTAGACGTCGCCATGCGCCTTCTCGATCTCGTCGAGCAAAAGAACCGCGTAGGGTGTCTTGCTGACGGCCTCGGTGAGCAGGCCGCCCTGTTCGAAGCCGACGTAGCCAGGGGGCGCGCCGATCAGACGGGAGACGGCGTGGCGCTCCATATACTCGGACATATCGAAGCGGATCAGTTCCACCCCCAGGACATAGGCGAGTTGCCGCGCCACTTCGGTCTTGCCTACCCCGGTTGGGCCGGAAAAGAGGAAGGAGCCTATCGGTTTTTGCGGGTTGCCCAGCCCAGAGCGGGTCATCTTGATGGCGCAAGCCAGCGCTTCGATGGCCTTCTCCTGGCCGAAGACCACGGCCCTGAGGTCGCGATCCAGGTTTTTCAGCGCGTTGCGTTCATCGCTGGCAACCGTCTTGGCCGGTACTCGCGCCATCTTGGCGACGATGTCCTCGATTTCACGGGGCGTGATCACCTTCTTTTGTTTCGACTTGGGTTGGATGCGCTGTGCAGCGCCGGCCTCGTCGATCACGTCGATCGCCTTGTCAGGCAGGTGGCGGTCGTTGATGTAGCGGGCGGATAGTTCGGCTGCGGTGGACAAGGCACCGAGCGTGTACTTAACTCCGTGGTGCGCCTCGAAACGCGATTTCAGGCCGCGCAAGATGGCCACGGTCTCTTCCACGCTGGGTTCCTTCACGTCGATCTTCTGGAAGCGCCGCGACAACGCGTGATCCTTCTCGAACACGCCACGGTACTCGTTGTAGGTGGTCGCACCGATGCAACGCAGCAGGCCTGCCGATAGCGGCGGTTTCAGCAGGTTGGAGGCATCCAGGGTGCCGCCCGATGCGGCACCCGCGCCGATCACGGTATGGATTTCGTCGATGAACAAGATGGAATGTGGCGTGCCGGTGAGCTGTTTGATCACCGCCTTGAGGCGTTGCTCGAAATCGCCGCGATATTTGGTTCCTGCCAGCAGAGCCCCCATATCCAGGGAGAACACGATGGCCTCCTTCAGGATGTCGGGTACGCTGCCCTCGACGATACGCCGCGCCAGCCCCTCGGCGATGGCGGTTTTGCCGACACCGGCCTCACCAACCAGGAGCGGATTGTTTTTGCGCCGCCGGCAAAGCGTCTGGATCACGCGTTCGACTTCCATGTCGCGCCCGATCAACGGGTCGATCTTGCCGGCCTGGGCTTGGGCATTGAGGTTGACGGTGAAGGAATCGAGAGGAGAAGTCGCGCCAGCTTCCCTTTCCTGCTGCTCCGGGCCCGCGTCCGCGCGTCCGCTCGTAGCCGTGTCCGCAGGGGTTTTGGTGATGCCGTGGGCGATGAAGTTCACCACATCCAGACGGCTTAGCCCCTGTTGTGTGAGGAAATGCAGGGCATGTGTATCCTTTTCGCCAAAGATGGCCACCAGCACATTGGCGCCGGTCACCTCTTTCTTTCCGGAAGACTGCACATGCAGGATGGCGCGCTGGATCACGCGCTGGAAGCCCAGCGTGGGCTGAGTGTCCACCTCCGCCTCGCCCGGGATGCGGGGGGTGTGGCGCTCGATGAAGTCCGTGAGATTGCGCCGCAACTCCTCCAGATCCGCAGCGCAAGCGCGCAGCACCTCGGCCGCCGAGGGATTGTCCACCATGGCCAGCAGCAGATGCTCGACCGTGATGAATTCGTGCCGTTTCTGGCGGGCTTCCATGAAGGCCATGTGCAAACTGACTTCCAACTCCTGGGCGATCATCGATCTTCCTCCATGACGCATTGCAGCGGGTGCTGTCGGCTCTGCGCGTACTCCGTAACCTGATGTACCTTGGTCTCAGCCACGTCGCGGGGGAAGATCCCCGCGACGCCGACGCCTTCATTATGCACTTTGAGCATGACCCGTGTGGCTTGTTCACGGCCAAGGTGGAACACGCGCTCCAGCACATCGATGACGAATTCCATCGGTGTGTAATCATCGTTCAGGAGCAGAACCTTGTACAGAGGGGGAGGAGGCGCCAGGGTCGGTGCCAACGCCAACTCGTTTTCTTCGTAGGGTCGGACAGCCATGATGGGGGACGGAAAGACGCGACACACCCATATTGGTGCCGCATGGGATTTTTTCAAGGCGAGGTTTTCTTGCAAAACGGTTGACGTGGCGCAGGTTCAACAGGTAAAAACTCAGCCGTTTGCATCGGTCAACGACTTGGTACAGACGGGTACATTCGTTTTTTGATTTAGGAGCGGTTTCATGGCAACTGGCATTGTTAAATGGTTCAACGACTCGAAAGGCTTCGGCTTCATCACCCCGGATGGGGGGGGGGATGATCTGTTTGCCCACTTCTCCGCGATTGCGGGCAAAGGCTTCAAGACCCTGAAGGAAGGTCAAAAGGTCAGCTTCGATATCACAGAGGGGCCGAAGGGAAAACAAGCCTCGAACATCAATCCGCTCTGAGCGGATTCTTCGGACGGGCGGGTCTTTTCTCGCCTGTGTCCCGGGCCCCTGTGCTATACGTCATTCATGGCGTTGGCGCGGGGTGGCCAGGATGAGAATTCCAGCAGGATCGAATGTGGGTGGGGCGAGTGGGCAGGCGACTCTGGACGGCTCGTCCTGCAAGGTGGTCGTGGCCCTCCTGGCCGGCCTGGAACGACAGAAGGAGGAGCTCGGCCCCATCGCCGACGAGCTCCTGGACTTGTTGCATCACCTGGGAGCGGGCAAGCCTCCTCCACAGGGGCGGCGGTTTAATCCATCCAGCGAATGATTTCCTGACCGAAGGCTGAGCAGGAAACTTGGGTGGCGCCTTCCATCAGCCGTGCGAAGTCGTACGTCACCTTCCCGGCACGGATTGCGCCATCCATCCCCTTGATGATCAGATCGGCGGCTTCCAGCCAGCCCATGTGGCGCAGCATCATTTCGCTCGACAGGATGATGGAGCCGGGGTTGACGTAGTCCTGTCCGGCATACTTGGGCGCGGTGCCATGGGTGGCTTCAAACATGGCGGTGGAGTCGGACAGATTGGCCCCGGGTGCGATGCCTATGCCGCCCACTTCCGCCGCGAGTGCATCCGAGACATAGTCACCATTGAGGTTGAGGGTGGCGATTACGTCGTAGTCTTCCGGCCGCAGGAGTATCTGTTGCAAGAAGGCGTCGGCGATCACATCCTTGATGACGATGCCGTTAGGCAGTTTTACCCAGGGGCCGGCGTCTATCGGTTCGCCTGCGAATTCGCGCACAGCCAGATCGTAGCCCCACTTCTTGAAGCCACCCTCGGTGAACTTCATGATGTTGCCCTTGTGCACCAGGGTCACCGAGCGGCGATGATTGTCGATGGCGTACTGGATGGCGCGGCGGATCAGGCGTTCGGAACCTTCCACGGACACCGGCTTGATGCCGATGGCGGAGGATTCCGGGAAGCGAATCTTCGTGACGCCCATCACCGATTGCAGAAACTCGATGACCTTTTTCACTTCCGGCGTGCCGGCTTCCCACTCCACGCCCGCGTAGATGTCCTCGGTGTTCTCGCGGAAGATCACCATGTCGACCCGCTCCGGGTGCTTGACCGGAGAGGGTACGCCCTCGAAGTAACGCACCGGCCGCAGGCACACGTAGAGATCCAGTATCTGGCGCAGGGCCACGTTGAGGGAACGCATGCCGCCGGAAGTGGGGGTGGTCAGCGGCCCCTTGATGGAAATGACGTAGTCGCGCAGCGCCTGCACGGTTTCTTCGGGCAGCCAGTGGTCGGCGCCATAGACCCGGGTCGCTTTTTCGCCGGCATAGACTTCCATCCACTCGACCCGGCGCTCTCCGCCGTAAGCGCGGGCGACGGCTGCATCGAGCACGGCGCGCATGACCGGTGTGATGTCGGCCCCTGTGCCATCGCCCTCGATGAAGGGGATAATCGGCCGTTGTGGCACGTTCAGGCTTCCATCGGCATTGACGCTGATCGCGCTGCCCGTGGCGGGCGGCTGTATATGGCTACTCACGATAACTCCTTTAATAAATGGCGAATCTGATGGCCCGTCTCGTCCTGTTCAATAAACCCTATGGCGTGCTCAGCCAGTTCACTGCGGAAAATGGGCATCGTGGTCTGCA
>CAISDD010000430.1 GCA_903883985.1 uncultured Pseudomonadota bacterium
CCATTCAGCTCCTCGCCGCCTTGCGCCCCCTGGTGGGCGCGAACAGCGCGATCAATGCCGACGCCGGAACCAACACCCTGCTGGTGACCGATTACAGCGACAACCTTGCCCGGCTGGAGCAGGTCATCAACAACCTTGACGTCCCCAGTACGGACGAACCGGTGCTGATCCCCCTCAAATATGCTTCCGCGCAGAACATCGCCGCCCTGATTACCCGGGTATTCACTTCCACGGGCGCGGTGCCGGGCGGCGCCAACGACCTGCCGCAAGTCGCGGTGGACGATCGCTCCAACAGCCTGATCGTGCGCGCCCACGACCCCAGCCTGCTGGGCAAGGTGCAGGGCCTGGTCTCCACCCTGGACGTACCCACCCAGGTGGCGGGCAATGTGCACCTGATCTACCTGAAAAATGCGCAGGCGGTGGACGTGGCCAAGACCTTGCGCAATATCTTGAACTCGGACACCCAGTCCCTGGCACAGCCCGTCGCTGGGCAGGCCGCGGGCAAGGGCGACAGCGGCGGCCCGGGCATGATCCAGGCCGACGCCTCCAGCAACGCGCTCATCATCACCGCGCCCGAAGCCGTGTACAACAATCTTAAGGCGGTGGTGGAAAAGCTCGACGTGCGCCGCGCCCAGGTGTTGATCGAGGCCCTGATCGCCGAGGTTTCCGCCGACAAGGCGGCACAGTTTGGCATCCAGTGGATGCACGCAGGCACCAACGGCATCATCGGCGGTTTCGGCAACAGCGGCGGCAACAATATCGGCACCCTGGCCTCGAATCCGCTCTCCGCCGTAGCCGGCGCCACCCAGGGTTTTAATATTGGCGCAGGAGGGGGATTACAGACGCTGGTCGCGGCAACCACTTCCACTAACGCGGTCACCGGGGCGATCAGCACGGTCACCCCCGCCGTCCAGTTCTACAGCCTGGGCATGCTGGCCACCGCACTGGAGACCGATGCCAATGCCAACATCCTCTCCACGCCCAGCCTGCTCACCCTGGACAACGAGGAGGCCAAGATCTCCGTGGGCTCGAACGTGCCCTTCCAGACCGGCTCCTACCAGGTCAGTTCCGGCACCAGCGCCTCGCCCTTCACCACCATAGAGCGCAAGGATGTGGGTTTGATCCTGAAGGTGAAGCCGCAGATCAGCGAAGGCGGCACGGTACGCCTGGTAGTCTCCGAAGAAGTCTCCAGCGTCCAGGGGAGTGGCGGCGTCCTGGCGGCGACCAACAAGCGCTCGCTCGACACCACGGTGCTGATCGACGACGGCCAGATCGTGGTGCTGGGCGGCCTGATCGAAACCCAGGTGCAAGATACCCAGGACAAGGTGCCACTGCTCGGCGACATCCCGCTCCTGGGCAATCTGTTTCGCTACAGCAACCGTACCCACAACAAGACCAATCTAATGATTTTCCTTCGGCCTACGATCATCCGCGATGCCAGCGCTGCGGCGGCGATGACCGACCCGCGCTACGACTACATCGTCGGCGTGCAGAAGAACCAAACGCCGCCGCACAGGGTCATGCTGCCGGACGTACCCGTCACCACCCTGCCGCCGCGTTCCCGGCCGACCCCACAGCCGGTGCAGAACGCGCCCGGATTTGCCCCTTGAGGCAAGGTAGGCTTTCGTGAAACGGATTCCCTACGCCTATGCCCGCTCGGCCGGTGTGCTTGCTGCGCCCGGCGCTGCGGGCGGGCTGGCCGTCACGGTGCGGACTAATACCCAAGCGGAAGTCCTGGCCGAGTTGCGCCGCCATTACGGCCTGCCCCTTCTGGTGACCGTGCTGAGCGAAGAAGCCTTCGCCGCAGCGCTCTCCGCCGGCTACGCCGAGGGCGAGGATTCCAGCGGCCTGTTCGACGGCCTGGGTGAAGAAGCGGAACTCTCCAGCCTGATGCAGGACAGCCGGCGTATCCAGGATCTGCTCGATGCGGATGACGACGCGCCCATCATCAAGCTGATCAACCTGGTGTTCATGCAAGCCCTGCGCGAGGGGACCTCGGACATCCATATCGAACCCTTCGAGAGCCGTTCCCTGGTGCGTTTCAGGGTAGACGGCGTGTTGAAGGACATCTTCGAGCCGCCCCGCGCCCTACATGCCGCCCTGGCTTCGCGCATCAAGGTGATGGCGGACATGGACATCGCCGAGAAACGCCTGCCTCAGGACGGCCGCATCGCCATCCGCTTAGGGGGCCAGCACATCGACGTGCGCGTCTCCACCTTGCCCACAGGACACGGCGAGCGCGTGGTCTTGCGTCTGCTGGCCAAGAATGCCGAGCGCCTGCATCTCGATCGCCTGGGCATGAACCCGGAAGTGTTGGGACAGATGGACCGGCTCATCGGCGAGCCGCACGGCATCCTTCTGGTCACCGGCCCCACCGGTTCAGGCAAGACCACGACCCTGTACGCGGCGCTGTCGCGCCTGGACCACACCGCGCTCAACATCATGACCGTGGAAGACCCCATCGAGTATGACCTCGATGGCATCGGCCAGACCCAGGTCAATGCCCGCGTCGACATGAGCTTCGCGCGCGCCTTGCGCTCCATCTTGCGCCAGGACCCGGATGTCATCCTGGTGGGTGAGATCCGCGACCTGGAAACCGCGCAGATCGCCGTCCAGGCC